>JAHDIA010000008.1 GCA_020631035.1 Chitinophagales bacterium
AACAGGAAATAGAACAGGAAATAGAACAGGAAATAGAACAGGAAATAGAACAGGATCCCATCCAGCCATGAACAGAAAACGGGCGAAAACAAAGAACGCCCCCACGAAGCACCCAAACAAAATAGCCTACGCCTGATAGCAGTGGAAAGCCCTGTGTAGGGGCGAATAATTATTCGCCCACAGGCTTGAAACGAATAGCAGGGACACGACATGCAAACGAAGCCCTCAAACGTTCCGTCCTAATCACAAAAAAAGTAATTTTTAAGTAGTCTGACATAATTAAGGTTATATTTGGGATGAGCTTATTTTTGAGCTTATACAAGGCGAAAAACGCAGTCCTAGCAGAGCTAAGGCGAGTATTTTCAACGAAGTAGAAGCCAAAAAGAAGCCATCAAAAATGTTAAGATAAATTTGTCTGACTACTTACATCAGAAAATAGTTATATTTGGAGAAAACACAGATATTTCAATGACTAACTCTAAGTCTATAGACAAGTTGTTTTCACTGGATTTATCGAAAGTTTTTGAACCATTAAAACGGTGAAAAAGAAAAAAAATAAATTTTTTTGAAGAAAAGCGTGATTTTTCTCGTCTTTCCATAACTATACATATGTAACTGATGATTTAAAGATGCTTGTAGATTATGCAAACACCCAATTCACAATAGGTATTGACTAAATTTTTAAGCCAAACTTATGACATTTTTTAACAGACAATACAGTAAGAAATATGCATCATACACCAATGAGCAGTTGTTGACTCTTTATATTGAGCAAGAGGATGTGTTTGCTTTTCAGGCTTTGTATGAACGTCAAGAGGATAGATTGTATAGTTTGTTTAAACGTAAAATACAGTGTGAAGAAGACTGTAAAGATTTGATGCAAGAAACCTATATAGAGTTATTGGGTAGCAAAAGATTCAAGAAAAATGATATTAATGTATTTGAGGCTTATTTGATAGGCATTGCAAAAAATAAGAGAAGTGCCTACTTTAAAAGATCATACAAAGAGACTGAACTTAAAAAGAATATCGTAGGAAATGAGCATGTACAACTACAAGTCATCAATGCCGAAAATTTGTGGGAATTGAGCGCAAAACAAGAGAAAGAGGAACAATTGACTCGTTTGTTAGATGCCATCAATACCTTACCCAAAAAGCAAAAATTGGCAGTCGAACTTCAGTTGCAAGATTTGCCCTACACTTCTATTGCCGATGAAATGGGTACATCAGCTACAGGAGTAGGAAGCTTGTTAAACCGTGCTAAGAAAAATTTGAAAAAAATCATTGGACAATTCAAAAAAGTTTAGAAGAAATGAACAATTGTATAGACATAAAGACAATGATGGAACTAGCACAAGGCGAAAGGGTGCTAGAAAAAAATAGTGGATTGGCAAAACATTTGGAGCATTGCCAAGATTGCCAAGAACAGTTCGAAGACATTCAATGCTTTTATGGTGCAGAAACAAAGATGGAAGACACCCTAAAACAAGAACTCCATCGCAGCTTAACACTAGCTTCGGTCAAATACCAAGTAAAAACCAAAACCTTGGGAGCGATAGAAAGCTTGGGACAGCGATTGAGAGGACTATTGCCTTCGCCTAATCTTGGATTGAATGCAGGAATGGGATGGTCTCAAAGTTCGTCTTCTGCTTCGACCATTTTGATGGAACAATCAAGTTTGGGACTAGCAGCCAAATTGGGAACAGTAAGTCTATTGGTTTTGATGTTGTTGGTACCCTATATAAGTTACCAACAAAATGGAATGGAAGGTGTGGCAATGGAACAAGAGTCAATACAAGAAATGAAAATAGTCAAAAATTTTAACCATAGACAAGACTATTTGCTTCCTGGTTTGAGAAATTCACCCTTAGAAACAGTGAGTTTTTTTGAAGAACCTGCCATTAAATCTGCCAATTATCGCTTTTATCCTGATTTGTATTCTTAATCTTGAAAGAAATCTGATAATTTACGCCAAACATTTTATATTTTTGGGAAGCTATGATAGCAGTACAAGACATTGCAAGCAATATCTGTAATTGCAAACATCCGATTTCATTAACTAAAATTATATAATTAAAGAAAAGACATGAATTACCATATACGTAAAACTCTCTCTCTCATCGTCGCTGTAGGTATGTTGTTTACCTTTGGATGTGCAGGTGATAGCAGTTCTTCCGAAACTAAGTCGGGAGATAAGAAAAAAGAATACAAAGACGAAGTCATTATACACCAATTATCTGACCCAACAGGCTTGCACCCGCACAATACATCAGATGCTGGAGCAAGTGAACTCAAGCGTTTGTTGTACCAACACTTGTTAGATTATTCCAATGATTTGAGTTTGGTGCCTGTACTGGCAAAAGAGTTGCCGCAAGTAGAAAAAACTCCAGAGGGAGGAATGGTCTTTTCTTATGAGATTCGCCCTGAAGCCAAATGGGATGATGGCAAACCCATTACTGCAAAAGATGTTGAATTTAGCTTTAAAGTTGTCGCCAATCCTAAAGTAGATGCGCCCAACCTTCGCCCAACAATAGAGTTTGTAAGCGATATTAAGATTGATCCCAACAATGATAGAAAAATTACCTTCTATTGTGATGGACTC
This sequence comes from Chitinophagales bacterium, assembly GCA_020631035.1. Lineage (GTDB taxonomy): Bacteria > Bacteroidota > Bacteroidia > Chitinophagales > UBA2359 > JAHDGP01. Next base: position 2,602 of record JAHDIA010000008.1, read on the forward strand.
AATTTCGTTTGGGACCACATTACAGGTACAGATGTCATCATTGCTCCCAAACATTTGTATGACCCAGAAGGAATGAGTGACAAATATACTTTTGCTCAAATGAAAAGTGGAGACAAAAAAGTTGTTGAAAGTGCCGAAAATATCAAATTTGCAGATCACTACAACAACATCAAATTCCAACGTGAAAAAGGAAACATCAATGGTTCGGGTCCTTACAAATTTATGGGATGGAATACCGATCAAAACATAACATTAGAACGCAAAGACAATTGGTGGGGAGACCAGTTGGCGGGTACCAATATGTATTTTGCCAAAGGACCTAAGGTGATTAAATACCAAACGGTTAATGACCGTACAGGTGCTTTGACAGCCCTAAAAGCAGGTGAGTTAGATTTGTTGTCTGCTATTCGCCCTAGAGAGTGGGTTGAAGATTTGCCAAAATCAGACAAAATAAAAGATAACTTTAATTTATTTGATCCTCCTTTGTTCTACTATAGCTATCTTGGTATGAACATCCGTATGCCTAAGTTGAGAGACAAAAATACTCGTAAAGCCTTGGCACACTTGTTAGATGTAGACCAAATCAACGAGACTTTGGTGTATGGGTTGGCAACAAGAGTGATTGGACCTGTTCACCCTTCACTCAAAGCAGATTACCACAATGGCATCAAAAAGTATGACTTTAGTGTAGCAAAAGCAAAAGATTACTTGAAAAAAGCAGGTTGGGAAGACTCTGATGGCAATGGTATTGTAGACAAAGTGATTGACGGGAAACGTACAGACCTCAAATTGACCTTTAACTACAACCAAGGAAACGATACCCGTAAAAATGTTGGTTTGACCTTGAAAGAAACAGCCCGTGAAGCTGGTATCGAAATCGAAGTAATTCCTATGGAATGGTCGGTATTCTCTGAAAAATTAAAAGCAAACAAAGTAGAACTTTGGTATGGTGCTTGGGTATTTGATCCACGTCCAAATGATCCAAAACAATTGTGGCACAGCTCTGGCTATGGTGGAGGTTCTAACTACACTGGCTTTGGCAATGCTAAATCTGATGCCTTAATCGAATCTATTCGTACAGAGCTAGATCCTGCCAAACGTAGTCAATATTACAAACAATGGCAAGAATTGCTCCACGAAGAAGTCCCCTACATCTTTATGTTTACAGGGCCTAATTTCTTGGCAGTACACAACAGATTTGAGAAATCAAGCGTCAATGTCAGCGAAAGAAATCCTGGATACCACGTCCTAAGTTTTAATGCGGGCAAAGGAGCTTCTCCATCTCTTAATTAATCCAAATTCTACTTTAGAGTAATAGAAAATAACCAAAAGTCCGACCAATATTGTCGGGCTTTTTTTTAGGTTCAAGCGTGTGGAAAGAACTTTTTAATAAAAAGTGAATGCAAGGCATTAATTTAATCTTAAATAATTGTATCTTTCAATCTAAAATCTGGCGTGCTAATTGTAGTGCAATGCTAAAGAATGCTGGATGGAATGAAAAAACAACCACACACAGTAATTTACACAATCAATCTTGTACACAAAACCTAACTGAATGATTAGCTTATGTTGAAATATATATTAAAGAGAATTTTAATCTTTATTCCAACCCTTCTTGTCATTTCCTTGCTTACATTTTTTCTTAGTACCACCGCTCCTGGTGATCCTGTAGAACAAATGTTGACCACTCAAACTGGTGAGGGTGCCTCAGCCAACTTACAGGCCAATGAGGAAGCATATCTACAAAAAAGAAAGGAATTAGGATTAGATTTGCCTATCTTCTACTTTTCTTTGGGAAATCAGGCAACACCAGATACCTTACATAGAATCGCCAAAAGAGCGCATCGTAAAAATCTTAGCCGATTCATCAATGATTATGGAAATTGGGATGAAATATCAAACTATTACCATACACTCAAAGGCTTTGAAAAAAATGTCTATGATGTGGAAAGAGATTCAACCAATGCAACAGCCTTAATCAATCTCAAAGATGCTGTCAAATCATTGTACATCGAACCCAGCCCAGAAAAAATCAACTTTAATCTTGATGTTATTGATAAGGCTGTCAAAGAAACGCCTTCTCTAGGTAGTGCTATTGCCAGTGGTTACAACAGTTTGTCTGGTAGTTACCAAAATATGACAACCAATACCTCCAAATGGAAAAATCTTATTCCTGGTTTCAAATGGTATGGACTCGAAAATCAATACCATCGTTGGTTCTTTGGAGACAAACCACTTTTTGGAGATGGTGATGGAAGCTGGAAAAGCAAAGGCTTCCTTAGAGGAGATTTTGGTATTTCATACAAAGACCAAAGACCCGTAGCAAGTGTATTGCTTGATGCAGTTCGGTGGACCTTTATGATTAGTTTGATTTCAATTTTTATTACTTACTTATTGGCAATTCCCTTGGGCGTTTTTTCTGCTCGAAACAAAGGTTCAGTAGGTGACCAAATAGTGGCAACCATTTTATTTATTTTATATGCATTGCCCAGTTTCTGGGTAGCAACGCTTGCAGTGGTATTTTTGTGTGGTGGAGACTACTTAGATTGGTTCCCTGCCATATTCAAACCCGATTTGTCTGGAGGATTCTTTAATGATGTTAAAGAGTTGGCGTATTATCTTATCTTGCCACTTATTTGTTGGTCTTATGGAGGATTGGCATACTTATCTCGTCAAATGCGTGGAGGAATGCTCAATGTCTTAGGACAAGATTATATCCGTACAGCCAAAGCCAAAGGATTGTCAGAAGCATCTATTACTTGGAAACACGCATTGCGCAACTCACTATTGCCTATTATTACACTCTTTGCAGCAGTATTCCCATTGGCAATCAGTGGTAGTATTGTACTAGAAATCATCTTCTCGATTCCTGGTATGGGTAAGGTTGGATTTGAAGCAGTGGTAGCAAGAAATTACCCCATCGTTTTTGCAGTAATGATGTTCTCAGCCATATTAACCCTTATAGGCTATCTCGTGGCAGACATACTTTATGCAGTAATTGATCCTAGAATCTCATACAAAAAGTAAAGATATGTAAAGACGTTGCACGCAACGTCTCAAGTCGTAGCCTGCAACGTCTCAAGTCGTAGCCTGCTACGTCTCCCAAAGTAAAGACGTTGCACGCAACGTCTCAAGTCGTAGCCTGCAACGTCTCAAGTCGTAGCCTGCTACGTCTCCCAAAGTAAAGACGTTGCACGCAACGTCTCAAGTCGTAGCCTGCTACGTCTCAAGTCGTAGCCTGCTACGTCTCCTCATAGTAAACAGAAAAAAATATCTAAGAAAATGAGCCAACGCGAACAAATAAAAGAACTCGATCAGGGATATTGGGCTTATGTAAAACGTCAATTCAGAAAAAACAAAAGAGCCGTTTTTTCACTGTGGGTTATTACCTTCTTGGCACTCATCGCACTATTTGCCGATTTCATTGCCAACGAAAAGCCTATTATGTGCAAATACAAAGGCGAAACATATTTCCCCATTTTAAAACAATATGCCGTTAGCTTAGGTGTAAGCTCTTGGCCCAAAGATTTACGAAATGTCAATTGGAGCAAATTGGAATATGATTCGGTCATCTTTCCGCCCATTCCATACTTGCCCAAAAATCAAGACATGAAAAATGCCCAATTTACTGGGCCATTCGACAATCAGAGAGTCAAATCCAAAAGATGGTGGCATTGGCTCGGCACCGATGACATTGGTAGAGATGTACTAGCAGGTATGATTCACGCCACTCGTATTGCCTTTGCAGTTGGACTTATTTCTATGAGTATTTCCGCTTTTATTGGCATCATTATGGGATCACTGGCAGGCTATTTTGGTGATTCAGGGCTACGTATGTCCAGAATCCGCTTCTGGCTCAACATACTCTTCTTTTTCATTGCCATATTTTATGCCTTTTCTGCTCGTTCCTATGCCATCTCAGATGCATTGGGCACCTCTATTATCAGCTTTGTAGGACAATTGTTCATCAGCCTTGGTATTTTTGTGGTCATAATGCTCTTTGCCAACCTATTGGCAGCCCTCCTCAAACGGATTCCATTCTTAGGCAAAAGAGTCAGTGTACCACTCGATTTGGGTATCTCTCGTCTCATCGAAGTCATTGTATCCATTCCCCGTCTATTCCTAATCATTGCCATTGTAGCAGTTGCCAAACCCTCGCTCATTTTGGTAATGGTTGTAATTGGATTGACCTCTTGGACAGGTATTGCCCGTCTAATTCGTGCCGAACTACTCAAAGTACGTAGTCTCGAATACGTCGAAGCAGCACAAGCAATGGGCTTTAGTGATATGCGAACAATGTTCCGTCACGCCATCCCAAATGCCTTATCACCTGTATTGATTTCGATAGCCTTTGGTATTGCAGCAGCCATCTTAACAGAGGCATTCCTATCGTTCATTGGTTTGGGAGTTCCTGCCGAAGTAGTTACGTGGGGAGGCTTACTCACCAAAGCCCGCGAAGCACCCGATGCTTGGTGGCTCGCAACTGTTCCAGGTTTTGCCATCTTCTTAACCGTAACAATGTTCAACCTCATTGGCGAAGGCTTAACAGATGCCCTCGATCCACGCTTAAGAAAATAAGGTTCTTTTCAAATTTTTGGAGAGTAATTCTTAAGCAAATAGTAGGGAGCCACAGGCGACTGGATAGCTTGTTTAAGAATTAGCTCTCTTCCGCAAAAATTTTCAAAGAACGAAGAATAAAGAAAGGTTCTTTTCAAATTTTTGGAGAGTAATTCTTAAACAAATAGTTTTTCTTTTTCATAAAAAATAAAAACCCGCCACTCTACATTAAAGTGGCGGGTTCGTTTTATCTATTCGTCAATTCAATCAAATCTTGAATTTTAAATCTTCAATCTTGAATTTTAAATTGAATTAAAACGGAACGCTTCTCTTCTTTGCCGAAATGAACTCCCCGCTATCCGCTATTACTCCTCGTTTTGCGCAGGCGCAATCCCGAAAATTCGGGACTACTGCGGGGTAACCGCTTCTATCGGGCGTATTAGGCATGTTCCGTCCTTCGTTGCATCATTAATCTTCCTTTACAAAAGACAAGTTAATGCTTTCATATCTTGTACTACTGGCTTTCAAAAAGTAAGTACCTGCCGCATAATGGGCAACATTCAAACTAAAGGTATTGTTTCCTTTACGAGCATCCCATTGGCGAACTTCGATTACTTGTCCCAGTGTATTGTAAATGCTTACTTCTAGTTCTTCACTTTCAGGAACATTCAATTCAACCGAAAGGAAATCATTACTAGGAATAGGGTAGGCAGCCAACAATTCAAAAGCATTGCTTCTACCTTGTAAATGAACAACCTGCGATACTACTTTGCGAAGACCATCCAAATTGGTTTCTAGCAAACGATAATAGTAATCACCACTTGCCTTGCCTTCCTTATCCAAATAAGTATAACTTTTAATCACATTGCTATTGTGCGCACTTTCCAATTGAGCAATAGGCGTAAAAATACGGCCATCCTTAGAACGCTCCAATGTAAAAAAGTCTGAATTGCTTTCAGAAGCAGTAGACCAATCTAAGCGATTGCCGTCTTCTTCAACTTTACCATCAAAAGACAATAAAGAGACAGCCGTTGTCATACAATCACCTACCATAGACTCAATATTAATAGAGCAATCAGGATCAGAGGCTAAGAAGACCGTAAACGAATAGCCTGTCCCCGCTTCAAAAGCCTCAGTAGTAAAACTTGAAGCCTCAAATACAAAAGAGGTGCCTGTTTGATTATTGGTCAAACCATACATATCTCCTGCTTCAGCACCCGCAAAGGTGAAAAGCAATTGATAAAACTGATTGAATGGGTCACAAATCATTTCTGAAAGTACTTCTAAGCCACAATTATCTCCAGGAATACTATTATCAGTACCATCATCCTTTTTCTTAGGCTGATTGAACCCTTGTGTAAAGATGACATTATTGGCTCCCTGTGTAGCAATAATGGTTTCGCCTACAGTCCAAGTAACATTGTAAGAACCGACATCCGCAGAACCACCCGTTGTTGAAACAACAGATGGTTCTACTTGATAACTTTGTTGAGCCATCAACAAAGTCGTGCCGAGTAGAAAAATCGAAATATTTAAAAGATATTTTTTCATAAGTATAAATTCATTTTAAAAGTGATACAATTTATACTCAATTTCTAATCCTTCAAATCATTGACGATTTTTTGAGTCGCTTGTAAATCCTGCTCAAGCTGATTCAAACGCTCCAAGATAGAAGTATTGGTATTTTGCAAAGCCTCAATAAGCTCACCTTGTTGTTCAATGGTCTCTTGTTGCTCATTCAACAATTGGTGTTGCTCTTTCATAGCTTCCAAAAGAATAGGTGTCAACTTGCTATAATCAATGTGCTTAAAGCCTTTCTTATCAGTTGATACCAATTCAGGGAACAATGCTTCAATTTCTTGTGCAATAAAACCAATTTGCAATACTTCTGTAAAGGCTTTCTCTGGATACTCATTGGTTTTCCAATTGTATTGTACCCCTCTCAAGCTCAATACCTTGCTCAACATATTGCTCAAATTAGCAATATTGGTTTTGAAACGCTCGTCAGAACAAGTCGAAATGTTACCTGTGTAACAAATGTCACCAGTTACATTTACATTGCCTACATAAGTGATGTCGCCATCACCTTCGATCCAGAATGAATCACCAGCAGGCCCTTGTGGCCCTTGTGGCCCCGCAGGACCTTGTTCACCAATAGGGCCTATCGGGCAAGGACCACATACACCAGGAGGTCCTTGTGGACCTGGTTCACCTTGTGGACCTGGGTTACCTTGTAGTCCTTGTGGTCCCTCAGGTCCAGGTTCACCTTGTGGACCAGGCGCACCAGGCGCACCTTGTGGTCCCGCAGGACCTTGTAAAGCGATGGTATCCCCATCTAAAGTCGTCAAAGTTACTTCACCAGGAATTCCTTGTGGACCAGGCTCTCCTTGTGGACCAGGTATACCTTGTTGGCCTTGTGGACCCGCAGTACCTTGTGGTCCTTGTGGACCCGCAGGACCAGGTACACCTTGTTCACCAGGAATACCTTGAGGTCCAGGAGCACCGTCAATTCCCCTTGGTCCTTGAGGACCTTGTAGCGCAATGGTGTCCCCATCTAAAGTAGTCAAAGTTACCTCACCAGGATTTCCTTGTGGTCCAGCGGGACCAGGGTTTCCTTGTGGACCTTGTGGACCAGGATTTCCTTGTGGACCTTGTGGACCAGGGTTACCTTGTGGTCCAATAGGACCAGGTAATCCAGCAGGACCAACTGGACCCGCAGGACCTGTAGCACCATCAGCTCCAGCAGGACCCGCAGGGCCTTGAAGTGCAATGGTATCACCCTCTAAAGTCGTCAAAGTTACTTCACCCATAGGACCTTGTGGTCCAGCAGGACCAGTAGGACCTTGTGGACCCACAGGACCTTGTGGTCCTGGCTCCCCTTGTGGACCTTGTGGACCAGGAGGGCCAATTTCTCCTTGTGGACCAGGTACTGGTTGTGGACCAGGAGGACCAGGAGGACCTTGACAATCCTGTGTATCATATACACCATCTCCATTGAGATCTTCAGCTCCATCGCCTATACCATTTTGATTCAAATCCCAGCAGTTTATTCCCGCAGGTCCTTGTGTCCCAGGACTTCCTTGTGGTCCTTGCAATGCAATGGTATCCCCATCAAGTGTAGTCAAAGTTACTTCTCCAGCAGGTCCAGCTTCCCCTTGTGGCCCAGTAAGACCTTGTGGCCCAGGGTTTCCTTGTGGCCCAGGGTTTCCTTGTGGCCCTTGTGGCCCAGGGTTTCCTTGTGGCCCTTGTGGCCCAGGGTTTCCTTGTGGCCCTTGTGGACCCGCAGGCCCTTCAGGGCCAGGAATACCTTCAGGACCTTCATCACCCGCAGGTCCTTGTGGTCCAGCGGGTCCAGCAGGTCCTTGAAGTGCAATGGTATCGCCATCTAAGGTTGTTAAAGTAACTTCTCCAGGAATACCAGGTTCTCCTTGAGGCCCTTGTGGCCCAGGTTCTCCCTGTGGCCCTTGTGGCCCAGGTTCCCCTTGTGCTCCTATTGGTCCAGGAGGACAGGGACCACAATAACCTTGTGGCCCAGGATTTCCTTGTGGCCCAGGAGGACCTTGTGGACCTTGTGGGCCTGTAGGACCAACAGGGCCTTGACAATCCGAAGAATTATAAATTCCATCGTTATTTGTATCTTCAAAAGGATCGCCAACACCATTTTCATTCAAATCCCAGCAATTAATTCCATCTTCACCCATAGGTCCTTGAGGACCTTGTAATGCTACAGTATCTCCATCTAAAGTGGTTAAAGTAACTTCACCAGGAATACCAGGTTCCCCTTGTGGCCCTTGTGCCCCAGGGTTTCCTTGTGGGCCAGGTTCACCCTGTGGTCCCTGTGGTCCCTGTAGTCCCGTATTTCCTTGTGGTCCTTGTGGTCCAGGTTCGCCTTGTGGTCCTGCTGGACCTTGTGGACCAGGATTTCCTTGCGGACCTGTAGGGCCCTGAAGTGCAATGGTATCTCCATCAAGAGTTGTAAGGGACACTTCCCCAGCAGGACCAGGATTTCCTTGTGGTCCTACAGGTCCTTGTGGTCCAGGACTTCCTTGTGGTCCTTGTGGTCCAGGATTTCCTACAGGACCTTCTGGTCCTTGTATACCTTGTGGTCCAGGAGGACCCTGGAGTGCGATGGTATCTCCATCTAAAGTTGTTAAGGTGAATTCTCCAGGATCCCCTTGTGCTCCTTGTGGTCCAGGGTTTCCTTGTGGTCCTTGTGGTCCCGCAGGTCCCTGAGCGCCTATTGGTCCCGCAGGTCCAGGAGGGCCTTCAGGTCCAGCAGCACCTTGTTCGCCTTCAGGACCTTGTGGTCCAGCAGGTCCAGTAGGTCCAGCTGGTCCTTCAGGACCTTGTAGCGCAATGGTATCTCCATCTAAAGTAGTTAAGCTTACTTGACCAGCGGGCCCTTGTGGTCCAGCAGGTCCAGTGGGACCAATAGGTCCAGCGGGTCCTATTGGCCCAGTAGGCCCTTGTGGTCCAGCGGGTCCTTGTGGTCCTGGATAACTGTATCCAGATGGTCCTTGTGGACCAGATGCGCCAGATGGCCCAGGAGGTCCTTGTGGACCAGTTTCTCCTTGTATTCCTTGTGGTCCAGGAACGCCAGATTCTGCATATTTGGCATGTAGAGCAAAAGGTACACAGAGTAATTCTGTGGTCCCAATTTCGACATAATCTGTACCTAAACTGAGGGTATCGAAGGCGATACCTAAAAATAGAGGACGCATGCTCCAATCAATGGCGTCGAATGAGCCTATGGTGGCGTCTCCGTTTCCGATTTGTAGGTTGATTAATCCAAATTGGTTGGTCGTGGTACTGTGAGTTTCTTGGTAAATGATAGTACCATCAGGTGAGTTTTGGTAAATGGTGGCTTGTACATCAATGTCTTGATCGACAAGGCAAGCCCCGTCATTGGTTCTTACTATCGCTTGGTAGTTGAAGGCGTCATTTTGTGCCAACACACCTATGGACAATAAAATCCCAATGAAAAAGAGTGCATACTTTTTCATACTAGATTTTAATTTGTTGTAAAATAAATTGCTAGACGAAATTAACCCATTTTGAGAACAAATGCAATAGCTAAGAAAAAATGCACTAGGATTGATCTGTGAGACGGAGGACGAAAAGGAGCGAAATTATGCCCGATAGCAATGGAAAGCCCACAGTGAGGTTTGACAGGCTCCCCTCACGAAATTGATTTGGCAAGTACAGATGACTAGTGGTAAAACTTTCGTTTATGGTTTTCGCTCAGTGAGCCTGGCGAACTGAAGCGAGGACTTGTAATGTATAGCGGGGAGAAAACTTCGTTTGAAAAGTCAACGTTCCATTCAAAAAAGAAAAAAATAGATTAAACAGAAAAACTTTCTCCACAACTACATGTTCGAGAGGCATTGGGATTGTCGAAGAAAAAACCTTTGCCATTGAGTCCTTCGGAAAAATCTAAGGTTGTGCCAAATAGGTAGAGCATACTGCGTAGATCGGTTACCACTGTTTCGCCATTGTCTTGAAATATTTGGTCGTCGGGGCGTTGCTCGGTATCAAAATCAATTTGGTAGGAGAGTCCAGAACATCCCCCACTTACTACAGAAACCCTAAGAAAACTTTCGGACGCTTGATTTTCGTCTTTTTTGATTTTTTGGATTCGATCTTTGGCTTTGTCGGTTACATAAATCATAAACAGTTGTTTGTATAGAGTACAAGCATTGAAACAGTTAAAAAAGTTCCCTCAAACAAGTCTATCAAATTGTTTGAGAGAACGTATATAAGTAAAGGTAAGAAATTTGGTTTTAGAATCCTAGATTGACTCCTACTTGGTAAATGAGCGGAGTATCATAAAGGGCACGGTTGTTGCTGGCCCCTCCATCGGCGTTCCAGAGCACATCGTATAAAACCATAGCATTGAAAAAGGTGTTGTAACCAATGCGTTGCCCCCCCCCCGATAGGAAATCGTCGAATACCTTGACGGTTTCCAAAGTCATCTTTATAGACTAGACTTTGAATTTCTGCTTGAGCAAAGAGCCTATCTAAAAGATCAATGTCAACATCTTTGAGGATATCGAAACGGCCCATTACACGACCGCCCCAAATGGTAAGGCTGTTGCCGTTGAGACTATAATAAGTGAATACAGGTCCTAAACCAGCAGCCAATCTATCAGTAAATCTATAACCAAGAATGGGAGATAGATCTAAATAACTTTGTCCTTGGCTATTGAAACTAGAGATACTACCTCCAAAGCGTCCACCAACAAATAGGCGATCAGTGATACTGGTACTGTTTCTTGTTGGATCTTCCATTATTTGATTGTTGCCAGCTCTTGAGCCACGAGTACCTCTTTGGGCTGTCAGGTCTTGACATAAGCCCAAGATGAGTAAAAAAAGAATCAGAAAAAAATTACTAGTTTTCATGTGTATTTTCGAGTTGAGAATGTTATAGTTTTGTTTTACCAAATATTATGCTATAATAACGTAAAGTGATTGTATTTGTGTTAAACTTTACTCTTTCAATGTACTTGAGACATTGAAAAAAAGGATTTGATACGAAAAAGATAGCTGTTTTGCAGTATATAGGTGAAATATTTATATAATAGCTTTTAGAAAGTCAAAAATAAAATAAAAAAATTTGGTATTCTATTTGACATTTTTATATTGCGGATATATATGTAAATCAATAAATTTTTTAATCATTGATATACAATGGAAAAAGAGAAAAAAAACCTTGTTTTTTGCGAACAAATTTGTGAAAGCAACGTAGAATATTAAATAACTGAAATATGCATTCATAGTCAATTTTTAAAAGGTAAAGGTTACCTTTGCATTATACTAGCGTCATAAATTCAAATTTATAACGAATAGCTATATTGCTACAAGACCTTTTAAAATTGGCGCAATAATTATTACTTACTAACACGACCATTAACAGAAATTGGGAACATCCTATAATATAAACTTGCAGAATTTAACTGACGAAGAGATCGTAAATGAGATCAGGCTTTCTAATAGTAAGAAGTACATTGAAATCCTTTATGATCGGTATGCTAATAAAATTTATAGACGTGCCATATCTTTTGTCAAAGAGAGTTCGGTTGCTCAAGATTTGACACACGATGTTTTCATGAAGATTCTGTTAAATTTGGGGTCGTTTAAGGGGAAATCAAAGTTTTCTACTTGGGTTTACTCCATTACATATAATTATTGTATAGATTTTTTGAGGAAGAAGCAAAAAGAGCGTATTCAAGCCAATACCTATTCTTCTGAAACCCAAGATTTGGGGGAAGAAGATGCAGAGGAGTTTGAAAGCCTACGTCAAATGAAAGTGGAACGTCTTCTTGAATTGTTGGAGAAGGTTAGCCCACATGATAAGATGATACTTTTGATGAAGTATCAGGACAATATGAGTATCAAGGATATTCAAAAGGTTTTCGACATTTCTGAAAGTGCGGTGAAGATGCGCATTAATCGAGCAAAAGGCAAGATTAAGAAGTTGTATAAAAATGAATACAACGAGCAGTATAAGTAGCAGTAAAGTAATTCGTTGTTAATTGATTCTCAGTAAACAACAATTTTATTTTATGGATTTATATGCTCAGTCATCTGGAATGCCAGATTTGTTGGCTGGTTCACCCAGCATGCCAAATCCTCAGCAAGGTTTGTCATTAGTATTTGCAGAGTATTACTTGATGTATGCAGCGTTTGAGTGGATATCAGATCTTTATGAAATGGTGAGATCTTTTTTTCAAGCGATTGTAGACATGTTTACTTTCAAAGAACAATATGATTTTTAATTTTTTTGATGGATTTGGATAAACATAAATTGTTTGATGATGGTATAGCCCCAGATGAAAATCATCCCAACTTAGAGAAGGGCAAACAAAAGATTTTTGATGAATTAAGTTTCGTCGAAGGTATTTTTAATTGGTTTGCAAATATTACAGATATGTGTGGCAGTTTTTTCAAGGGAGCTATGGATTTTTTTAAGACCAATAAATGAATTGGTTTTAATAGTTAAACACAAAAGAACCTGAAAAGCATGGAGATAGTGCCTTGTTTTTCAGGTTTTTTTTGTGATTGAACAAATGAATTGGTAAAAAGATTGTGATAGATAGGTGGTGTTGAAAAAAATAATTATATTTAACATTATACTAATTACACTGTAAAATAAATTTCTTAACATTTTGACCATGCCTTTTCGTACTATACTGCATCTCGTACTCGCCTATGGTAGCTATGGCTACCAGGCTCCGTGCGTTCTTTGTATAGAACAAAAATTCATTGCCCAAAAACATCAATTTATTTAATTTACAGTGTACTAATCATATTTGTTTTTTATTACTTAACCCTAAATTATATATTTTGAATTGGCTCCATTCGTTTCAAGAAATTTTTACTTCCTTGAGTACAACAGCTGCGGCAGGATTGGTCAAGTTTTTAGGTGCAGCTATTGTTTTGATTATTGGGGGAATTGTTGCACGAATTATTTCACGCTTGATTCTTAAACTTTTACAAGGAGTTAATGTAGACAAGTGGGGAGATAAATTGAAAGAGGTTGATATGTTTGCTAAAATAGATGTACAACTCAGTACTGTTTTGGCCAAATTGGTTTATTGGGGAATTTTCTTTGTATTTCTGATTTTTGCTACTTCTGTGTTAGACATTCCTGCTTTATCAGAAGCAATGGCTGATGTATTGACCATTCATTTACCTCGTTTTTTGAGTGCAGCAGTTGTGTTTTTTGTGGGGGTTTTTGTTGCCAATATCATTAAAAACTTTATCGTAAGTGCCACTACTGCTATGGGAATTGGAGCAGGGCGTATCATTGGAATCATTATTTTCTATTTTTTAGTTGTAATGTTCACCATTGTTTCCTTAAATCAGGCAGGTATAGACACTGCTATTATGAATCAAAACATACAATTGATTTTGGGAGCTTTTTTGTTGGCGATTAGTTTGGGTTATGGCTTGAGTGCGAGGGATTTGATGGGAAATATGTTGGCATCTTTTTATATTAAAGACAAGCTTAGCGCAGGTCAACACATTAAATTTTCTGATATTGAAGGACGCATTGTTTCTAAGAGCAATACTTCTATTACACTCAAAAAATCCAATGGAAATGAAGTGGTCATTCCACTGTCTAAATTGGCAAGGGAAGAAGTAGAAATTATAAAAAGTAATGGGAAAGATAGCAATCCCAATCCATCACCCGAAGAGCCAGATGAACCAAGTGTCAATTAAAATAAATTACTTTGTTAAAAAGCACTACTAACTGAGTTGGCAGTGCTTTTTGTTTTTTGTGGATTGTCCATTTTTATTAGCATCAAGTAAAGTCAAAGTTTTATATTGTTATTGGAAAATGAATCAAGTATTTTTTTTATTAAAATATGAGTATATTTTTCAATACTTATAATTATTTTGCTAGCTTTATAAAGTCAAGCTATTTTTAATAAAGGGAGATCAGCAAATAACTATAAAACATTCATTAAGACATCTAGGTGTTTAGTGGTGTTCTTTTATCTGATTTAGTTTAGACTACTCTAACATTCAAATCACAACACTACAATTTATTGGATAAGGGTTCAAAAATGGACCCATAATATGTATTATAATGAGTGAGTCTAATAATTGCTATATAGCATCTGGTACCATCATTAGGGGTACCATTACTTCAAACGGAGATATAAGGGTCGATGGGGTCATCTCAGGAACAGTCAATACACAAGGTCGATTGATTGTAGGTGAGGCTGGTGCTGTAGATGGTGAATTAGTTACCAATTTTGCAGAAATTGCAGGTAAAATGGAGCTTAAAAAAATAGATTCTCAAAGTGTGAGATTTACTTCTACTGCAAGATTTAAAGGAGATATAGAAGTGAATAGTATAGAGGTTGAGCCAGGTGCTCAAATTGAAGGGCATATTAGTATGAAAAAATAGTGGATAATAAATCGAGTTTTGTTGTATGATATGAATGTTTATTTTAGAGTGGGTTGTATTTTTGCAAGTAAAGCGAGTAACTCACTGAGCATTGCTGCGGTTGCTCCCCAAACCGTATAGCCATACACATCAAAATAGGGTGTTTGCATATGAAGACCATTTGCCAAACTTATTTTTTTTGTTTTTCTTATCTGTGGATTTTTTAAGTCTTTTAATTTTACAATAACAATTTCGGCTACTTCTGATTCTTGTCTTACCAACTTAGGTGGTTTAGTCAAGTAAACCATTAGTGGTAATACCAAAGAATTGCTAGGAGGAATGTAAACAGGACTCAATGGACCTAATTGAACGATGTTGTTGGGTGAAAGCCCTATTTCCTCAACAGCTTCTCTAATGGCTGTTGCTTTAAGATCTTCATCTTGGTCTTCCCATTTGCCTCCTGGAAAGGCCATTTGACCACTGTGTACTCCTTTATAGGTATTTCTTTGGATGAGAATGGTATGCCATTTGTTTTGTTGTTGGTACAAAGCAATACAGACAGCGGCCTTTTGGGCATTGTCTAAGGTTTTTTGAGTGGGCAGTGAACGCAAACGCCCACCTGGCATCATTAGGCTTTGTGCTGCTAAACCTGGGAGTGGGTTTTGGAGTTGTATGGAGATTTGTTGTATAAATGAGGGGTTTGTCATGTACTGTAAAAATTGACATTAAATTAGAGATGCAAACCTAAAATATTTAAGTATAAAAATTGATATATGAAAAATAATTTTTATTTTGTATGCCCTCTTGAATTAAGTGCGAATATACAATAATATGATTGATTTAAAGGATGTCTGTGTGCTGTAAATGAATTATTGATTTGAAAACCTTAATACTGGATAAAAGCCATATTTGAAATAGCCTAAACTATGCAAGGATCAGATAAAGTTCACAAATTGATTCAATCGCTTTCTAAAAATGAGAAGCGTTTTTTTAAGATGTATTGTTATTTACACAATAATGTTGAAGATAAGAACTACATTAAGTTGTTTGATGCCATTGATAAACAAAAGGAATACAGTGAACAGATACTCAAAAAGAAGTTTAGGGGCACAAAAATAGAAAAGCAGTTTGCTGTATTGAAAAAGTACTTGTACGATTCTATCTTGGATGCATTGGTGTATTATCATCGGAAAAAGAAAGTGGATAGTGAAGTAAATTATATCTATAAAAAAGCACAGATATTACACAACAAATCTATGAGTCAAGAGGCTTCAATTTTGCTACAAAAAGCTAAAGAGAAAGCCGAAAAATATGAATGTTTTTACGAATTGCTCAAAGTTTTTTCGCTTGAAGTAAGTCTTACCCACGCTTTTCATAAAGATGCTATTTACTTGATTGGCAAATGTCAAGAGATACAAGAACAAAAAAATATAGTGATGGAAAAAATCAAAAACAGAGATATGTTTTTGATGTTCTATTATGCTACATACAATATTATTTTTAATCAAGACCTCAATACCCGTATTTCGAGCCAAAAAGAGATTGCAAAACTATTAGAAGTACATCCTGTATTTAAACAAAAAGCAGTTCCCAATTCTACCTCTGCACGTACACACTATTATGCAGGCATGATGCTTTGTATGATGGAACAAAAAGATTATGAAGCTTTTCTAAAATATTCATTGCTTCATTTAGATTTGATAAAGGGAAATCGGCATATGTTTTCGGAGAAAAATCTGTTAGCATCTATTTATAATACTGTTGCAGCTTGTACAGATTTGAGAGATATGGAATTGTTTGAAGATACCATTAGCCAGCTCAAAAATTATAAATCAAAAAACAAAGAATTGACCTTTATTAGTAAATACTACTATTATATGAGGACTCTTGAAGCGGCTATTTCTTTTGAACAGCCTCAAATAGGAATTGAAATAAAAAGTGATTTATTAGAGGATTTAACAAAAAATGCACGTTATTTTTCTCAAAGTCAAAAAGAGTATCTTTGTTTTTATTTAGCACGATGTTGTTTTGTATTGGGGGAGTATGAAGAAGCACAAAATGTACTAGAATTACTTGATGGACAGAAAATACAACATACCATTTTGTTCTATTTCCCTGTTAGACTCATTAAAGCTATTTGTTATATAGAACAAAAAAAATTGAGATTGGCAGTAAGGGAATTGCGCTCAGTTAAAAGTAAACTAAACAGGGAGGGAATGTTGTTGAAAATACACGATGACATTGTCAAAGTGCTAACAAAGTTAACAACTAGTAAGATAGATTTGTATGAGACCTTTAGGAGTTTTGAAGGTGTTTTGCAAACAATTGAACCCCATGTTTATGAAAAAGTACTTGGAAACGATTTTTTGGATAAGTGGGTCACTCAAAAATTAAGTGCATTGAAAGCTCCTAAAGAGAAACAACTTGCCCGTTTATAATGAGTGAAGCAATTGAGTAAACTCAGACTTACCCAAGTGGGCAAGCCAATTAATAAATGAAAAATACATAGTAATAAAAATAAAAAGGACCACCTATATTCGATGGTGGTCCTCTTTGTTGATTAATCTATGTATGGATGTGTGTTATACTATGTTTATCTTTTCTTTGGTAGTATAAAATTGTTCTGTTTGACTTAACTTTGTTGTGTGTTAATTCTTCTTTTACTTGATTAGTAGATGATGTTTTCATCGGTAATTTCGAAGTCATTTTCAGGAACTTCACTTGCAATGTATTCTACCTCATTTGGCTCCACTTCCAATGTACCAATTACTTGGCTTCTACTAGAAACAATAAAGTTTAAAGCTGTATTGAATGAGGTTGTTAGAAAATCACCAATAACCGTAAAATCATTGAAATGTTCCGATGTTGTGGTGCTTCTTCTGCGACGGCGGCGTCCTCCAGTTGTGTTGTTTTGTTGATCCGTGTCTAGGGCAAATTGTTGAAAGTTGTTAAAATTAGTCATCGTTATTATATGTTTAGTCGTTAAAATAATTTTCATTAAAACGGTGACGGAGGAGTGCCCACTAGCTTTTGCGCTTATGTTTTATTTAAGGACAAAGGAAGTGCCAATAAAAAGCAATATGCTGATTATCAGTTTTAAAAATAGAGTGTTTAATTTTAATGTGTTGAAAAAGAAAGGATTAGGAAAGTATTAAGAAAAGATAATTTTTGTTGAAACAAAAAATGAAGACTGTCGTAGCAATAAAAAAATCCCATATTGGGATTTTTTTCCCAATATGAACAAATGATATGGCATCCTTATACATAATTTTACGTCTATCTGTAATGAAAAGTTACAATTAGGCTTTAAAAAAGCTAGTTTTTAATTTTTTTAACAAAGCAATTTTGTTTGTATTTTTCACAATCAATACAATTGTGTATATTTATTAACTGTATGAAGTGGCTTGTATTTATAATATTCTGTTTGATTGGTCGTGGCTTATGGGCACAAGAGGTTCTTTTTTCTCCTGCCCAAAAAGTACCTTCCAAAATCAATCAATACGAAATTCTAGGTAAGAATTCAGAAGGGATTATTGTATGGAAATCAGGTCCTAAATACAATCTTATTGAAGCTTACGAATCTAGTTCGCTTGACCTTAAATGGGCAAGAGAACTCAAAATCGAAGGAAAAAAAAGCAGGGTGTTTGAAATTGTTCAGTCTCAAAATGATTTATTTGTCTTTTACACCAATAAAGAATCTAGCAACATCAAGCTGTATGTTTTGCAAATAGACAAAAAATTGAGAAGGGTAGGGGAGCCAATATTATTGGATGCATACAAAAGGCGATTTGGAAGCTACAGCTATCAATATAAAATCAAATATGACAAAAGTCGCTCTCAATTTGTGGTGTTAAAAATGTTTCCGAAAGGTGGAGTTGATATATATAGCAACATTGAACTCATATGGCTCAACAAAAATTTAGAAAAGCAAGGAACTTATTCTGTCAATATAGAAAGTGATTGGGAATTTCATGATTGTGTTGTGCTTGACAATGAACAAATATATTTTGTACAGAAAAAAATCAAACGCATTTTTGTAAGTAAGTCACCTTTGTATGACAAAGTCAAAGTAAACAAGCTGCATTATAGCCAAGAAAAAGGCCAAGAATATATGCTTGAAAACACCAATAAAGAGTGGTATTTTAATGACTTAAAATTTGAATGGGATCATATCAATGAGCAACTAGCTGTTGGAGGATTTTACAGTGCCAATCAGTCCAACAAAGTATTGGGTATCATCTATGGCTATCTCGATTTTGATTCAAAGGAACAAAAGCTTCCTGTACGTGTACCTTTTGATTACGATTTACTCCAAAAAGCTGGCTATAAAACCCTTTTTAATCAAAATAATTACATTCAAGGGGTAGAAGTTCGCAAACTCATTTTACGTAGAGATGGTGGGGCTCTATTGGTGGGTGAATCCCATAGTACAATTGGAATACAAAGCCAATTTTTGCCTTCTTACGATTCTCGATTCGAAAACCGAGGACAAACACTCAAAGAACATTATTATGATGATGTACTCTTATTTTCCATTAACCCAACAGGGGAAGTGCTTTGGGATGCAGTGCTTCAAAAAAAGCAATACTCCGAAAATGACAATGGCTATTTTTCATCGATTGGTTTTATGAACGCTAAGACCTCTATTTATTTATTGTTCAACGAAACCATTGCCAATAATTCCAATCTCAACGATTTTAAAGTAGACAGTCAAGGAGAGAATAGGGTCAAAACTCTACTCAATCCAAGTGATTATAAATTGACCCCTGCACCTCGTTATGCTAAACAAATTTCTTCTAGTGAGATCATTATTCCATCCATCAATTATCGAAACGAGTTTTTGCTTATCAAATTAAAGTATTGAGGCATATAGTTGTGCGTTGATAAGTGGGACGGAACGTTGAGAGCTTCGTTTGCAAGTTGTCTCCCTGCTATCCGCTGCTACTCCTCGTATTGGGCGAATGCAATTCGCCCCTACTTGGGGTATCCGCTACTATCAGGCGTATTTGGCATGTTATGTCCATTGTCGGTTCTATTTAAATTTTGCCAAAATCCAACGTCCTTTCCAAAAGAACAAAAGACTCAAGAGCAACAACAACGGCCAAATCGTTGCCAACATCAAAATTATTTCAGTAATCATTGTCCAACCCACCATCAAAGCATCTTTTAATTGTTTGGCAAAGGCCAATTCTGCATAATCAGGTTCTTCTTTTATTGGCTGTGTAATGGGAGCATAAATCGCCAGTTGAATGGTACTCAAGCTAGATTGGTTTTCCAAATAACGCAAGCGTCCTTCTCTAGAGTCAATCTCTTCTTGTAGGCGGCGAATCTTCTCTTCTGCCATCAGCACTTCTTCTAGATTTTCGGCTTTCTTGCGCAAGAGTTCGGTATAGCGTTTTTTGACTTCCTTTTTGGTCTCCAAACGGCTTTGAATGTCTACAAATTCTTCACTAATGTCATCAGATTTGATGCGTTTGTACTGAGTTGCCACAGCCTCTTTGTTGATGGCATCTAATACAGAGTTGAAATGATTGTTGGGAATACGGATGGTCATAGAAGTGGTGGTATGGCGGCTATTGTTGCTCAAATCCATATTGGCAATAAATCCGTCGTGGCGGGCAACTACATTTCTAATTGCCTGGGTACTCGATTGGATATCAGCGACTTCAATACGATAGTCGGCCGTTTTGATGATTTTACGGTCGTAATAGTCCGCATTGTCATCCAATATCTGCTCATTGATTTTGTCGCTTGGAGAAGCTGTGGTGTTTTGAGTTTTGCCATCTCTAGAGGCACTTTTTTTAGCACTGCTAGGTGGGGCATACTCTTTAACAGCATACTCCTTGGCATTACCAGAACTAGCCTGAGAAGTATAGCCTATTGCACGGTCACTCTCATGATTGCTACAAGAGGTTAAGAACATAAGTGTCAGAACTCCCAAAACATAAATTGATTTGACAATTAAGTTAGTTGAAAGGGAAGTGAAATTTTTTGAAGATTTGTACGAATTCATTTTCATCTAATTTTTTAGTTATAAAACTATGTTATTAGTTATGGATGTTGCTAATTTATTTCGGGTATTGTTGATTTATCAATGCCCCTTTAACTATAATTGATGAAAATTAACGGATGTTTGGTGTCTAGTGGCTTAAATCATAAATCCTTGACAGTTTAAACTTCGTCTTTTTCTGT
>JAHDIA010000643.1 GCA_020631035.1 Chitinophagales bacterium
AGAATGAAGCGGATGGACACCAGAACCAACGAAGAACAAAAAGAACCCTACATAGAAGCGGTTGCCATGCAAAAGCGGATAGCGGGGACACACGAAGGTTTGAAAAACCAAGGTTCCGTCCCAAATAAATTTTAATTTTTGAATTTTAAATCATCAACCCCAGCATGAAAAAAATATTTGAAAATACTTATCTCGAAAAATACATAGAAGTTGAATTAGATACAGAGCAGTTTTCGGTCAATACCACCGAATGGGAATTCAACGATTATTATACCGATCATACATCAAACAAACAAGCAAAAAAAGCCTACAAAAAGCTAGAAACAGCCGAGCGCAATTTTCACAAAAAATGTACGGCAATCAAAAGCAAGGGCTATGAAGAATCGGACCCCATACTGCCCATTTATTGCCAACAGCAATTGAAAGAATGCAAAACCTCCAGTGGTGGTAAAAAATTGGATATGATCATTTACCACGAAAATGCCTTTGAGGCCATTTTTCAATTCCCCAATTTAGAAGAACTTGATTGTCACATCTCTTTTGAAGGCATTGCCATACCTGAAGAATTGTTTACTTTGACAAAACTCAAAAAACTCTACTTACATGGTTCGCTTACCAACATTCCCAGCAAGATTGGCGATTTAAAAGACCTAGAAGAATTGACAATTTACACTGGCGATATCAACAATAACAAATTGATCAATTCCCTTCCTGAAAGTATTTGTAATCTTCCCAAATTGCGAAAGCTCAGTACTGCTGCCAGCAATATTTCTCTCTTACCTGCCAATATTGGCAAATTGAGTAATTTGGAAGAACTGATTTGTTCCTCCTCCTCTTTACAAACTTTCCCAGAGAGTATTGGCGAATGTAAAAAACTCAAATCCATTATTTGCGAACACTGCTACCAACTTGACCAACTGCCCTACGAATTTGGGGATTTGGATGGCTTAGTCGCTCTCAAATCCAACAATTCAGGATTCAAAGATTTCCCTATTCCCTTATTACAACTCAAAAACATAAAGAGCATTGATTTGAACCGCAATGAAATTGACCAACTAGCTGCCAATATGGGCAAAATGAAAAGCTTGGAAGAATTGCTTGTAGCTTATCAAAGAATCAATGCTTCGATGGCGGAACCACCTGAAACAATGGTTGAAATGAGCAGTCTAAAGAAACTCGATTTGGGTGGCAACCGCCTTGCATCACTACCTGACAACTTTGGCGATTTTCCCAGTTTAAGAGAATTAAATTTATACAGCAATGAATTGACGGTACTACCCGATTCTTTTAAGAATGCAAGCAAACTAGAACAGTTATATTTGGGTTACAATAAATTAAAAGACTTTCCTAAGGAATTGCTCAAATTGCCTAAGATTAAAACACTTGGGATCGACAATAATGACTTCAGTCATATTCCCAACAACATACTCCGCAAGGGAAAAATAGACAAAATCAAGGAATATCTTGCAGACCTAGAAACAGCCGCCAATGCGCCCAAAGTCCTTAGCAAACTAAGCGAGTCTGAACAGGTGGAATTGTTATTGCAATACAGCAAACAATTTGCAGAATACAAAAAGAGAATGGAGCGAGAATATGGGGACGAACAAAAAGATATGCAAGATGCTTTTGAGTTCCTACAATTCCGTACCGACACCGTTCCTGTCTTTCGCAAAAAACGCTGGTATGATGAAGAAGGAATTTTCTCACTCCGTTTATTATTGAACGATGAGCTAGATAAATGGACGGAAATAGAAGATCGAGTAATGCAATTGCTCACCCAAAATCACTGGGGGCTCACTTCCAAATTCGACGAAAAATACGATAGAAAAGAAGGTTTGGGCATCTGCTTTTACAATTGGTACAAAAAGCAAGTCAAAGAAGGCAGAGAACCTAATTACGAATCCATCAATACTTTGCTAGAAAAATATGGCAAACAGGACGACTTATTTATGAGTGCCATCAGTCAATTGGAAGATTTTATATTGATCGGTCAGACACCAAGATTGGGACAGATTATCCTAGAAAAATTTAGAGACAATCCCGAAACTTTTTTGATTCCTTATAAAAATCCAGCAAGTCAAGATACCCAACAAATCAGCCATACCATCATCCGTTTTTTAATGGAAAATGAATTGGAATTGTTTACTCCCCTTGCCGAAGATTATTTCTTTCACGAACACACCAATGAAAAATCCGAAGATTCCAAAGTCTGGGATTCTTTTCACCGATTCAAAGCACCCAATATTCAACACTTCTGCCAAACCAATATCGAAAAACACGAAGAACTTTATGTTCGGGCGGCAAAGATTGCCAAGCGCATTATGTACAATCCGACCATCGCCATTGACATCCACCGATTCTATGGCGACAAATACAAAGAGCTTATTTTGGCCTCTGTTAACAATGAAGACCTTAGTTCACTCTTGACCAGAGACAAGCTTTCCTACAAAATAGACTATGGCGAGCAAGGTTTTAGTACCCAAAAAGATTTGTTTGCTTGGTTGTGCAAACATTATCCCAACGAATTCAAAGAAAATGCCTTTTCGCTCTTGACTGAAAAATACGATAGACTCTCCAATTACTACGCTCAGTTTGTCCAGACTTATGGCAAAGAAACTCTTCCCATAATGGCACAAGTATTGGACAGGGAAATTCACATCAACAAAGTCATTCCTTTACTCAAAGATTTTGATTATAGTGAGCATCATCCTCTACTTTGGAAATTGCTCCAAAGCAAGAAAGAAAATCGAGTAGCGGCTGCACAAGAACTCAAACGACTCTATAGCGACAAAGATTTATTGACACACATTCCCAAACGTCTCAAAGACAAAGAAATCAGTGTTAGAGACGGTGCCATTGAATTGTTAAAATTAATTGATGCTCCTCAATCATTGGAATATTTACAGCAAGCCTATACCACCGAAAAAGATTATAAGGTTCGAGAAAACATTTTGCTACACTTAAAGGAAAAGGGTAAAGCTGATTTTGTAAAGCAAACACTCCTACAAGAATACAAAACACTCGAAGAAAAAGGCAAACTCAAAAAGCCTGTCAAAAAGTGGTTGGACGAATCCAAATTGCCTGACTTATTCTGGAAAGATGGCAAAAAAGTTGATCCTAATTTTATCCGCTTTTTATTTATCAAACAAAAAGCCAAGGAAAATGATTGGTATGCTCCGACTCCTGAAGTCGCTTTATTAATTGAAGACATAGACAATGAAAAAGGTGGAGCATTTGCTGAAGATTTTCTAAAACTCATTCAGAAAAATGGAGGTATCAAAGCCGTCAACAAAATGGTTTTGCCTTTGGTCAGTACACTAGCCAATGATGTTGTGATAGATGAACTCCAAAAATACTGTACCACCAAAAGCAATGTCTTATCTGCTTCCCTTTTGGGCAATGCCAGCAGTCTTAGAGCTGCCCGTGCCTTGGATGCCATTATGCTACATTTCAAAATCAAATACCCCAATGTTCGAGAAGCTGCCTACGAATCATTTGCTAGGATTGCCAAGAAGCAGGGGATTAGCACACTCGAACTCCAAGACGAAATGATTCCTAGTTTTGGTTTTCAAGATTTGTTTAAGTCCTACGAAATTGAGGGCAAAGAATGGCGTGCATTTATCAGTGCCGATTGTAAGCTCGCTTATCTCAATGAACTAGACGAAATCAAGAAGACTTTGCCCACCAAAGCTCCCAAAGAATTGAAGGAAGAAATCAAGGCACTCAATAAAGAAATCAGAACCATCTCTAAACAACAGTTGTCGGCACTCGAAAACAATTTTGTCAATGGGCGTAGATGGCCAACTGAAATGTGGCAAAAACA
>JAHDIA010000644.1 GCA_020631035.1 Chitinophagales bacterium
CGAGATTTTTTCTAAACAACACTTCTCTGAGCACTGCCTCATTTCCAAAGGCAATGTAATCTACATAAGGTCTAGCATAGGTAGTAATGAGCATATATGCCCAATGTGGTACAATGGCATCCGACGAACAATAAACCGCCAAGTTTTTTCCTTCAAACTGCGCCCAATCGTGCTCCTTCATGGCTGTCCTAAAATCCTTTTCTTTGAGCAACAATTCCTTGAACAAAAACGGCTTAATGTCGAACTCCACTATATTAGTAGGCAAATAACTTGCCAAATCCAAAGTAATCAAGCCACTTTGAGCTACTCTGTTAACGATGGGTGTTGTTGTATCGCTCATATTTGTTAGACGTATTTAAACATATAAAGTTGTCTATGAACAAGCATTAATTTATACTCGTACACATTTGCTAATCACAAAGTTAGTGCATAAGGATAACAAAAATCAATTAAGTTTGCCAGCTTTTATGATTTTTTGACACATAAATTAATTTCGTAACTGTGATGTTAGCCCTTTGGGCAGTCTTTCGGTCAATCGTCCATAGTCGATGGATGAATGCAAATTTCTGTAAAAAACGCTTGGAAACTATCGACTATGGACCTTTTATATGGAGCAACGTCATTGACTCTGAGGCTACGCTCAGTCTGGTTAACCAGCGCATGTTTTTCCCTTCGTACAAGCGTTCATCCGCCCGCTCATCCTACGCTTCTATTCATCTCAGACATCACTTCTAAAACCTTTAGTGTTGTTGGGAATCCCATCAAAACGAAGCACAAAACAACATCTAAAAACAGCCTACCATAAACTATAAAAATTTAAATTTCTTTAAAGTTTGAACGAATAAAAATCGTATACCGTTTTTATACATATACATCAACACAAACATACACAATGATGAAAGTAATTACTGCTTCCCTATTGATTGTTTTACTGGTCATTTTACCTTTATTGTATCTCATTGGCAATCCCATTTTATTTCCCAAAAGCAATGCTGTAGATATTCCTGTTCAAAAAGATCGGCTCATTAAAGATGTCACCTTTATGGCTGAAATAGACCCACCTAGAAATCATCAGAATATAGTGTCTCTCAATACGGTTGCCGATTACATTCAAAAGGAGTTTGAGCAATTGGAAATGGAAACATCCATACAAACATTTATAGCAGAGGGAGCAGAATACAAAAATGTCATTGCATCTATCGGAACAGAACATTCGTCTCGCATTGTCATAGGTGCACATTATGACGTTTGTGGCGACCAAGCAGGAGCCGACGACAATGCCAGTGCTGTGGCGGGACTACTTGAAGTCGCTCGTTTAGTTCACGAACTCAAACCTGAACTCAAGCACCGCATTGACTTTGTGGCATACACCCTAGAAGAACCACCTTTTTACAATACGGAGTTTATGGGAAGTGCTGTTCACGCTCGTTCACTAAAAGAGCAAAATGTAGATGTTGAGGTGATGATTTGTTTGGAAATGATTGGCTATTTTTCTGATGAAGAAAATTCACAAGATTATCCCATTAGTCCACTCAAATGGTTTTATCCTACCACTGGTAATTTTATAGCAGTCATAGGAAAGTTAGGACAGAATAAGCCTGTCCGTAAGGTCAAAAAAAGTATGCAGTCTGTCGCTGATATTGATGTACGTTCCATCAATGCACCAAAGATAGTACAGGGTATAGACTTTTCTGACCACAGAAGCTATTGGGCACAAGGCTATGATGCTGTAATGGTGAACAATACAGCCTTTTACCGCAACAAAAACTACCACCAAAAAACAGATACCGTTGACTCTCTCAACTTTAATAAAATGGCCGAGGTCGTCAAGGGTGTATATTGGGCGTTGATTAACTACTAATAAAATTTATATCCCAAACAAACCATGTACAAAGTCGATGTGTTCTTTTCTTTTGTCATCCTTATGTAACCATTCTGTTGAATTGGGCACAGCTTCGTAGTCTGCCTTGAGTTCTTCAAACTTGTTACAGACTTCATCTATGGCATTGAGGATAAAATACAATTCTTCATTGGTCATTAGTGGGTGCAGAGAAAGTCTTACCCAACCTGGTTTTTGAGAATTGTCCCCTCTTTCAATTTGATCGGTGATGCTTTTGGAATGTATTTGATCAATTTCCAATAAACAATGCCCATAGGGTCCCGCACATGCACAACCTCCACGCATTTGAATGCCATAATGGTCATTGAGCAATTTGACTAGCAAATTATAGGCAACGGAATTGCCGTTGAGGTAAAAAGAAATGATGCCAATTCGATCTTCAATGTCTCCTTTTAGGACTGTAATATTGGGCATTTTGTTCAAAATGGGTAGGGCTATTTGTAATAGTTCATGCTCTCTTGCCAATATGTTGTCTACTCCCATTTTTTCCTTTAGCAAGATACACAAAGCCGTTTTGATGGTTTGTAGAAACGGTGGGGTTCCTCCATCTTCTCTAGCTTCGATTCCGTGTACACTTTGTTTGTCCCAATAACTTTGCTCACCCCAACGATTGACCCATTTGACCGTTCCTCCACCTGGAGCATCGGGGACGCTATTGCTATATAAATCTTTGTTGAATAGCAATACGCCAGAAGTGCCTGGTCCTCCGACAAATTTGTGGGGGGAAAAATAAATGGCATCTAAATAAGCATCTGGTTCATCTGTAGGGTGTATGTCAATATTGACATAGGGTGCCGAGGCGGCAAAATCAACAAAACAGTAGCCATTGTGTTGGTGCATGAGTTTGGCTATTTGGTAATAGTCCGATTCTATGCCTGTGACATTGGAACAAGCACAAACGGCTGCGACTTTGTATTTTCTGTTTTCGTATTTTTTTAGCATTTCATCAAATGCCTCCATATCTGGTAAGAGTGTACAAGTATTGTAAGGAATGTACTCTACATCGGCAATGCTTTCTCTCCAGGTTATATCATTGGAGTGATGTTCCATAATGGAGGTAAAAACAATGGGACGTTCATTTTCGGGAATGTTAGCAGCTACCTCTTGGTGGTATTTTTCGTGTACCCTCCACCCCAATATCCGAATGAGCTTATTAATGGCTCCTGTCATACCAGAACCATACAGCAACAAAATATCTTGTTCAAAGTCGGCATTGACATGCTTTTTGATGATGCGCTTTGCCTCTTCGTAAGCAATGGTCATTGTGGTTCCAGTGATATTGGTTTCGGTGTGGGTATTGCCGATGAGTGGTCCAAATTCTTTGGTTAATTTGTCCTCAATGGGTTGGTAGAGGCGACCACTTGCGACCCAATCGGCATAGACGAGTTTTTTTTTGCCATAGGGTGTGTGAATGGTTTTGTTGTATCCAATGACTGCTTCCCTAAATGGCTGGAAGTAGTATTCCAAGGTCGATTTTTCAATCATTAACTTTTCCATCATGTTTATTTTAATGTTCTTAGAACATATTTTTAACAAATAACGGAATTTTCGTTCTATCCTTGAATACTATATTAAAAATAAAAAGGACAAAATGCCATTACAATGGTATTTTGTCCTTTTCTGCTGTGATTTCCAAACCGATTCAAGAGACGTAGATTGCTCTTTTTTGGCTGTATTTCAGTATAAAATCGATACTGGCATCGCTGGGTTCATGACTGATTTGATCTAAATCATTTTTGACTCCAGAAATGTAGCCAAAGTAATGTTTTACTTCGCTATCATTTTCGATGACTTCTACTAGTTGAAGGGTTTCGGTAAGATTGGTTTCTTTGTAAGCCAATCTAATTAAATCGTTGGTAAAGTTTTGATTCATAGGCACTTTTAGAAATTAAATAATAATAACACCCCTAAAACGCCT
>JAHDIA010000645.1 GCA_020631035.1 Chitinophagales bacterium
CTTAACAGCTGAATGCTGTGATTTTTATAACACTAATTTAACAAGAGTTGAATAATTGAGTTTTATTGAAAAATACTGAACTATACCTAACAATACATAGCTGCTAATAATTCCTAAACGTCGCTACTGACAGCGATGCGATGCGTTATAGGTAATAAGAGAAAAATAAATAAAATGGAATAAATGAATAAAACGATATTTTTGCTCGTGCTATGTATACTTACAGGATGTGAAACAAAAAGCACATTAAGAGATTATGCATTCAAATCCTACCTAGAGATAGAGTTGGATAAACAAGGAAGAATGCCAATGAACCCTTATCCAGTTGAAGTAAAAAGAGGGAAAAACGAATTATGTGTTTTGGGGGTTATGCATTCTCAAGATACAACCAATATGATGTTTGCGAAAATTGAGGAAGAATTTAATAGATTTAATCCTGAAATTGTGATTCATGAAGGGGGAGAAATATTAAAAACTTATAAGAATAAAAACCAAGCAATTAGTAAGGATGGAGAACTAGGTTTAATAAAATATTTATGTGAAGAACATAATGTAAAACTAAAGAGTGGGGATATAAATTTTCGTGATGAATTTGAGGAGTTAGAGAAAATATATGGAAGGGAAAAAACATATTTTTATTACACAACAGAAAGGTTTATACTACCAATAAAATACTGGGGGACAGAAGAAGAAATAGAAAAGGAATTTAGGACTGATTTTATAGAAGGATATATAAATTCAAGCGGAATCATTCTTACTAAAAAGGAAAAAAATCTGGATTATTATAAAATGCTATATAAAAGATATTTTAAGAGGGAATTTAAGTTGCAAGAGATAGAACAAAAAGATTTTTCATCTATCAATGAAGGCAATGAATTTTGTGAAATATCAAGATCTTCGAAAAGAATAAGAGATAAGAAATTAATACAGGAAATAGAAAAAGAAATTGATAAGCATGAAAGAGTAATGGTTGTCTTTGGAGGTTGGCATATAATGTCAATAGAACCTGAATTGTTAAGAATATTTGAAAAGAAGAAATAGAGCTTGGTATAAATAGAGGTGAATATTTCCTTAATTGCTTGAAACAAACTTTTTCAAATTTTGACATTCACTCTTCCAATGATATAAACGATAAAATTGAACTGAAAGCAATAGTCCCGAGATGTCAGTAAAATATCAATAAAAAGCCAAGAAGATTATTTTAAAACTATGGATAGAGTCAAATTAAAAATACTCAAGAAATGACAGTGTCAGAGAAATTGAGTTTAATCTCCAAAAACTATTAACTATTGATACCACGAATGTAAAAAATAAAAAAGTCTACAACTAAATGTCACAGACTTTCTATTTGGCACTACGATAAAAAGTATGGGTAAAAGTTAAAAATACTTTATTTTAGCAAAATGAATTTAGAACAATTTTACGAACAAATATTAGGCTTAAAAGCTCCTTGGATAATTGACAATATAGAAGTAGCGGAAAAAGACAAAAGGGTACATCTATATCTAACACATCCACAAAAGTAAGCAGATCATTGTGTAACCAAATTGCTAAGCTCTCGGTTCTACGCCCGATGGAAACGATACCCACTGCTGAAACAGCTTTGTGAGACAAGGAAGAGCGACGGCTGACGTTAGGAAGACTAGCTCTGACTATGACGAACGAGCTGGTGAAGTAGTGCGTACAAGTGTACAGCGGGGACACCACATGCAAACGAAGCACTAAACGTTCCGTACGAATAAAAAAAGGAAAAACATCCAAATAAAAAAGAGACTGCCCTCACTAAAGAAGACAGTCTCTTATCCATTGCATCCAACAAACGCTCTATTAGAGCGTGCTTCTTAATCTTTATTTTTAAATCTTAAATTTTGAGTTTTCAATTCCTTCCCTACGGCAACTGCTGATAAATAATATAGTTCGTTTGAGGTGTCGTATTTTCGGGATGTTGGAGAATGCTAAAAAAGATGGTATTCACATCACTGCCATTGCCTTGATAAATAACCCGTCCATCTAAATTGACATCTTCCGCTATATAAACATTGTCTTGAATGTAATTGGCAGAATTATTGGCATTGCCTAGAGTTGTCAAAATACTAAAAAAGACATCATTGGGATTGTTGGTCGGACCTTGAAAAGACACCTTTTGATTGTTGTCAGTATGTCCACACCACAAGGCCTTTTTGTTATTGCCCAATTGTGCCATGGCTTCATCTCCCCAAGTATTGGCAGTATTGTAATTGACCTGAGCGATATTATTCGAGGAAAAATAAACCACCTCATTGGTCATTGCTCCCAAGTGGTTGCGGTGGCGAACACAGACAAAGTAATTGCCATCATCTACCCTAAAAGACACAGGTGAAATTCCATCTACATCGACCAAATCGCCATCTCTTTGCAACAAGGCTGAGCGACTAGACACTGTTTCAAAGGAGAAGGGATCAATTAACTCAATAAACATCCAATCGACAATTGCATTGAAACCAGTTGTAGTCAATACGGTATTGGACACCGTTTCATTGCCACCATTGACGTGTTCAAAATCAGGCAAATCAGTGTAGGGTTCATTATTGGGAATCAAATTGTTGACCCTTAAACCATTGTTCATCAATTGAGAATTGGAATTGAATGGTCCTTGCAAAAAGACATCGGCTCGGAGTTGACATACATTGTCGGTCAAACTCCAAATGATGTTGCTCTGAAACAACAAATTGTCGAAATTGATGTTTTGGAAACTACATTGATTTTGTAGACTGGTATTTCCATCAACGGTACAAACAAGTGAGCCATTACAAGTAAACAACAAACTACCCTCAGTATTTTCGCAGCTACTAGTCGCTTGAGCATAAACCATATCTTGCCCATTGTAATTAAAGGCATAGATCACATCATAGCAAACATCATTGATATAGGTCTGTAACCAAGGCATTTGGCTTGGATTTTCTAGCCCACAAGCGAGGTCTTGACAGAATCCGTCATAGGCTACACCTACTCCAGCACAACTGGCATGACAGGCATTACCATAAGTTATATTGTCGGTTCCACAAACAGGATCATAAAAGGCAGGACACAAACAAGAAGCAATGGGAGCTTCCCAAAACAAATTGTTATTGACCACATATGGATTGACATTGATGTTCTGAAAGGCACATTGTTCTTGTAAGGTGGTAATGCCACCTATATTACAAATCAATTCTCCATTGCAAGTAAACAACAGATCTCCTATATTGGCAGCTACACAGTTTTCGGTTGCTTCTAGATAAAGTAGGTCTTGTCCATTGTATTTAAAAGTATAAAATTTGGCATAACAAGGATCATTGATATAGCCCTCTAACCAAGGAATGTTTTCAGCATCTCCAATGCATTGTGCGTGGAGGGAAATAGGAATGAGTATAGCATACAATGCTACAATTAAAGTTAGTAGTTGTTTCATAAATAGTTGTATCTAATTAGCTAGAGTATTCACTCTTACTCTCAAGTTGGTTAAACAAACTAGTGCTACGTCAATATTAAATTTGACAGAGCACCCAATAGGCATCCTGATTAATAAGGGGTATGTGAGATTGTGGGTTTGTAGTGGAAATGTGAGAGTGTGTGGTGTTATTTCCAGAAGTTAGACTGCAAACATAGGAAAAAGCCACCGTATTGACAAAATAAATTTAATACTCTGTAATTTAAATAAATTGATGTTTTGGCTAATGAATTTTTGTTCTATACAAAGAACGCACGGAGCCTGATAGCCATAGCTATCACAGGCGAGTACGAGATGCAGTATAGTACGAAAAGGCATGGTCAAAATGTTAAGAAA
>JAHDIA010000646.1 GCA_020631035.1 Chitinophagales bacterium
CCTCTTTTGAGTTTTAGTAGACGCAATCACGACCAATCAAGGACAGACCTCAAAATCAATCTTTACAAAGAAGAAGATTTTGAAGAGGCATTGAATAACCTCCATCTAAAGGAATTGTATATTGAATGTCACATCGGTAATTGGGATGTACCCGAAAGTTTGGGGCAGTTGACTCAATTAGAATCATTGACATTGAACAATGGCGTTTTCACCCTTCCCGAAAACATAGGAGAATTGTCTCAGTTGAGATCATTGAAACTTTCAAATGCACGCATTGTATCACTTCCGCAAAGCATCAGTTCTTGTAGTCAACTCACTTATTTTGAAATCAATGGTGACAATAGTACGGTGCTTCCCAGCAATATTGGGCTATTAAAAAACCTATTAACATTGGAGTGTCGATATGCACTGATTAGCACATTTCCCGATAGCATTGGAGAATGTCGTCAGCTACAACACATAGATGCACATTCTTGTAAAAATTTAAGCAGTGTTCCCAAAAGTTTTGGGCAATTGCAAGCAATCAAAAAGCTAGAATTTGAATTTTGTGCCTTTCAAGATTTCCCCATTGAATTGACCCAATTGGTCAATCTTGTTGAGCTTGATTTTTCTAACAATGCCTTGAAAAGTGTGCCAGAAGAAATTGGCAATTTGACCCAATTGCAAGACCTAGAACTCAACTACAACCAAATACCTGATATTCCAGATAGCATTGGGCAACTTGACAAACTACATACCCTTTACCTTAATTCCAACGAACTAAGGAAGATTCCACCAACCTTACACCAACTTAAAAACATCGAATCCTTCGGAATTGATGTAGACAAAATGGAAGAATTAAAAGATTTACCACAAGAGGAAGTAGAACAATACTTTAATGAACGGAGGTATTTTGATCCAAGAAAATACCAACACCTCCAAGCACCACCCAAAATTGAAGATACAGTTACTTCCGATCAAATAGACAGTCTTCTCACCCGCACTTACCAAGAAAAACTAGACAATCTTCGTAGTAAAAATACCAACAAAGGAAAGTACGTAAGTGAATCCGAAATCAATCAATTGATTGCTTACCTTCGTTTTGAAACAAACGAAATTCCCTTTATTGCTTGCCCACACAAGATAAGTGCTTTGGCTACATTCTTTGGCCCATTACCTGAGTGGGGAATCGTTGAACACCGTATATTTATCCTCTTCCAAACCAATGGCTGGGGCAGCATTCCTTCTCTGCTTACAGACAATTACCGTTACAAAGGTTTTTCCAATTCTTTTTTCAATTGGTATAGAGATCAAATCACAAACAATCAAGAGCCTGAATACGAAGCAGTATACAAAGCATTAGTGCCTTATGGATTTACAGATTTATTTTTGGAACACGCCTTGTATTCGCTTCCACTCACCCACAACGAACAACCGACAAAATTTGGGCAATACTTAATTGAACAATTTAAGGAAAACCTACCCAAACTCTATCAAACAATCAAGTCATCCTTTAACTACTCTCAAAAAAATGAAAAATTTGGAAAAATAACAACACTGTTTCTACACTTCGATTTTGCAAGCATCGAGCCAGAGCTTGAAGAAATACTATTTGGCAAATCCTATGCTTACTACAACATTAATCCACAACTCGTCAGTCACCTAAAATTTTTGTACAACAAAGACGCCAATAAATACGAAATATTTTGGCTCAAAGCCGCACAGCTTTGCTACGAAAGTCAATACGATATTACAGAATTGGCAAAAGACATAAAAGAACGTTATCCCAACAAACATCCAATGCTTATTCAGGCAATCGCAAGGGAAAGTTTAAACCTGAGAGAAGTAAAAAATTGGGAATGGACTTTACAAAATTACAAAGACGAACTAAAAGAAGACATTTTTAAAAGAGCCGATTCTTTTTATTTAGACCGACACTACCAGCTTCTAAAAGCTTTTCTCAAGACTTATAAGGAAGAGGCAGTTCCCATTGTGGTCAAATACCTAGATAGAGGCAACAATCCCAAAACCTTTTTTGACCTACTTAGAGGCTACGATTATTCAAAATATCACGACAAAATATGGGCGTTTACCAAAACCAAAAAATACCGCAAAGAAGCCATTGATGAATTGGCTCACTTATACGATACTGCGGCACTCGTTCCACCTCTCAAAGAAATGTTGGAAGGTAGTAAAGCCAAAAGGGATGTCGCCATTGCCATCATCAGCGAACTCAAACAAACAGCAACCGACAGCTTACTTCAAACCGCTATTCAGACCGAAAAGGACAACAAGCTCCGAGAAAAAATAATGAAGTATTTCAATGCCAATGGAATTGAAGCTCAAAACACCCAAAGCATTCAGGAACAATTTGAAGAGAGCAAAGCAGCAGGCAAACTCGACAAAGCCGTTCTCAAATATTTAGACGAAGCTACACTACCTAATCTATTCTGGAAAGATGGTAAAAAAGTTTCTTCTGATATGCTTCGTTTTATGTTTCTCAAACAAAAAGCCAAGGGCGATCCTTATTACGAATTGACCGAGGAAAACAAAGAAATCGTAGCAGATATAGACACTAGCAAAAGTGGCGATTTTGCCTTCGCACTCCTAGAGCTCGTTCTCAACAACGGTGGAGTAAAAGCACCCAACAAAGCTCTATTGGGATTCATTCCATTGCTAGGCGACGAACGCATCATTGATCCACTCAAACAATACTGCATTACCAAAAAGAATTTGATGTCTGCCAACTTACTTGGCAATATTCCCAACGAACAAGCCGCCCGTGCCTTGAACGACATTATGCTCCACTACAAAACAAAATATCCCAATATCAAAGAAGCTGCCTCCAATGCTTTTGACAAAATTGCCCACGTTTTGGGAGTCAGTCGTTTGGCATTACTCGACCAAATGATTCCCGATTTTGGTTTTCAAAATCTCTACAAAAAATTCAATGTCAATGGCGAACCTTATGAGGCATTTATCACGGCAACTTTAAAATTACATTTTCTAGACAAAGACCATAAAATCAAAAAGTCTTTACCAAAAACCACACCAGCAGACATTCAAAACGAAATCAAAGCCCTCAAAAAAGAAATCAAGGACATTGCCAAAACCCAGATCGAGAGTCTAGAGATGAACTTTACCAATGCCAAAAAATGGGAAGTCTCTCCTTGGCAAAAACACTTCACCCAAAAACCCTTGATGTTTGCCTTTGCCCAATCGCTGATTTGGGGCATTTACCAAGACAACCAACTAATTGACTGCTTCGGTGTCAACCAAGACCAAAGCTTTGAGAACATTGAACTCGAAGAAATTCAATTGCCCAAGAATGCCCAAATCGGAATGATTCATCCCGTCGAACTCAGCAAGGAACAATTAACCCAATGGCTCACTTATCTCAAAGACAACAAAATCAAACAGCCTTTTGCACAAATCGACCGTCCCTTCTACAAAGCTCCGACCCAACTCCTTAATTCCACTAGGATCGAAGAATTTATAGACAAAAGGTTCAATGCCTATATCTTTGTCAACACCCTCAGCAAACGAGGCTGGCGTCGGGGTGCGGTTGTAGATGCAGGTACGGTTGAGGATTACTACAAAGACTATGAAGGCACCGATGTTTCTGCGACCATTGATGTACTAAATTTGTACGTCATTACAGGTCATTTCAACGAACATACCAAACTGTCACACTTGTCCTTCAACAAAAAAATCAAAGACATTCATCCCATCATTTATTCCGAAACCTTATACGACATTCATTCGGTTGTACTCGAACGCTAATGGCTAATTATTTTTAGAAAAAGAAAGGTGACACCTTTAA
>JAHDIA010000647.1:0-3224 GCA_020631035.1 Chitinophagales bacterium
CTGTTTTACCATCAACTACTTGGTTCTGCCCTAGTGTTTTATTAAATATATCTGGAAAAAAGTTGTTGAATGGATAAGTAAATTTCAGGGTATTGGTAAAGCGTTCTTTGTCTTTTAGCACCTCACCAATTCCTCTGATAAAGTTTTTACAATGTTGCTCCCCCCGATGTTTCTCCACCAATTCTCGTTTTACTTTCTCCCAAGTATTTCGGATGTAGCCCAAGTTTTCGACACTTTGCATTTCGCCATTTTCGCCCGTTTTAACTATCACCTTTTCTCTGAGTTTGTGCATATTGCCCACCCATTTGTACATCCCCTCGGTATTGGTCTGTTTGTAATTGAGCATAGACACTCTGAAGTGTTGTTCGCCCTCACCATCCTCTAACAATTGCAATTCTACCATTGCATTAATGGTATTCTCATTTGCCAATGCCTGAAACTGACTGCGTTCTTCTCGAATGACGGCATACCTTTTTTTCTGCCCAACGCCCTTGTATTTTAAAACTAAGTTTTTCATTATTCTCTTTTATTTAATTATCCTTTATTGATTTCTACTTCACTACCTTGTATCTGGGTAGTCGCATTGGAGATAAGCGTTGAGGTAGTTGTTGAGCTCACATTGATTTTTTTAGATTCAATGATGAATTCTCCCTCCCTCGAAGCGAGGGTTACGCCCTTCTGAGCAGCGGTTACATTGATGTCTTTTTCTGATGCAGTTAATTCTATATTGTCTTCATCGCTCACGACTTCAATTTTCTTTTTTGCCGACAACATAAAGGTTCCTTCTCCTGTACTGTTTTCGTCTTCTCCTGGCTGTGAATTCATAGTGATGCTATTGCCCGCATGCATCAAAATATCGGTGGCATATAAGGATATTTTATTAGGAGCCGACATTGTAATATTTCCTGCTCCATCCATAATGACCACATTGCCACTTGGGTCATTGATGGTGATGTTCCCATCGTTTTCATCGTCGTTAAAAGTGATGCTGCTCCCGCTTCTGGTAGTAATGCTTTTTACTTTGTTGTTCATATCTCCACCTGTACCGCTGATGCCGTGAAACAAACTCCCCATTACAAATGGTCTAGTAGGGTCACCATATCGGAAACCGACCATTACTTGATCGCCTTTTTCTGGAATAAATACGGAACCTCTATTGGTCCCTACTTTATCACTAACTCCTGCATCTGGCGTCATTACCCGTATCCAGTTGGTATGCAATCCATCTATCATCTGCCATTGGAACTGTACTTGAATGCGGCCTTTTTTATCTGGGTCTTCATTGGATAAAACCGTAGCAATTTGAGGATAAGCAATTGGCATTGTTGTTTCTGGTTCAGGCAAGGCTTTGACACCCGCTGGTACGGCTTCAAAATAATTGGTATAAGTATCTACACCCGTAGATTGATGGTGTACTTTGGTTACCAAATACTGTCCAAAAGGTTTGGTTTTCCAAGCTCCTACATTAAAAATATTTGCTTTAAAATCTACAATGACCCCTGGGCGTAAATCTTGCTTGCTACTATTGCCACTCGCCATTGACAAATTCGCAGCGGCTGAATTTTGAAGATTTTCTAACATATCGTCTAAGCCGCCTTTATCGGGTATGCGTGGTCCTGAGCTGATACGAGATTTAAATATAAAGGTATCTTTGGAGGCCTTAAAGGCGTGATTTCCCAAATCGCCCAAACCTTTTACACTGTCTTGGGTGGTCCCTTCAATTTTCTGATCCAACATAGATTGATAAGAAAAAGCTTCAAACTTGACAGGTTTTACTTTTAAAGAAATCGTGACATCGTCCATATCTGTTCCATAAACCAAAGGAATGACAGGCTTATCATCAGGCTCGCCAAAAATTAATTTTTCCCCATCATAGAAAAACCATTCATTGTATTGGCACGCAATTCTTTTTAAAAATTGAAAATTACTTTCTCTGTATTGCGTCATATAGCCAATGGTCGATTGGTACTTGGGTTTGATGGTTGATTTTAAACCCGACATCACTTCATCTACAATGTCTCTTAGAGCTTTGTCTGTCCAAGAACAAAGATGCGGTCCAGCTTCCAACAAGATAGATTGAGAGTAGCCACTGACGACCAAGTCTCCAAACAATCCATAACCGTGTTGCATATTGACAGAAGTAACGATGCCTACAAAAGCAGTTTCACCCAATAAAATGACTACTGCTTTTCCCAACCAATCCTTGGATTTATCCAAAGTATTGCTTCCTATATCTTCAACGACTTCGTGCCCAATGATTATTTTAAAACTATGATGGTCGTACATTGTTTGTTCCAGACTAAGGTGCTTAAACTCACTCAGATTCGCACCATCTACTATGACTTTTGTTATGGGTTTCATTTGTATTTATTTTGCTTTATTTAATTCATTTAAATTTTTAAAATTGGGAGCAAATGTTTGGGTGCTTCGTCGCTATTGGTTTGCCCGCTATCCGCTGCTATGGCGGCACTGGGGAAATATAAAATTATCCCGCCACGCAAGTACAGACGTTGCGTCCAACGTCTCTACACATACCGCCATATCCACTACTATCGGGGCTATTTTATTTTGCTCACCCGCTTCGCAGAACACGCTATCAAGGCATACCTCTCCCACCACAAATTCTAATTTTTTCAAAATCAAAATTTGCCAGACATACTTCTCCTGTTCTGTCTATCAAAGACAGTCAAACAGAAACATAGCCATACAGTTTGCCCACTATGCTCTTAATTATTAAATTTAATAATTAGACATACACGACATTTTCCCACAAGATGACATACATCACCTATGCAGAAAAAACGAATGCGCAATACTTCTACACAAAGTGATAGATACACAACACTTGTGCAGAATGAACCGCAATGGTTTGTTCTGTTAATCCCCGACCATTATAAAGTTAAAAAGTTGTTCTCAGGCAACACCCATCTATCACATAATCAGTGACTTAGCAGGTATTGAATTTGGTGTGTCTAGTATAAAACTAGATAGTTAGACTTGCTACAATACAGTTGCCCCACCAAGGTTTCCTCTGTATTGTTTTGGTTATGTTATGTACAAAGCTTAAGACTAAAAAGAGAAAATAATCTTTGTTACACTTTTTAGTTAGTTCAATTCAATTGTTTTTCACATTTACATTGCTAATATAGTACAGTTTTTTGTCTCTTGCCACATTTTAAGATAAATTTAGGTTTCAAATCTTTCTTAGTATCTTTTTGTGTACA
>JAHDIA010000647.1:3234-3798 GCA_020631035.1 Chitinophagales bacterium
TTTATTAGATAGGAAAATAACATATTTATTTTCTAAACTTCCATAACATCAATTGTATCAATTCTATTTTTTCAAGTAAAGACATCCGTGTAAAAGGAAACACATTTTACGTATTTAAAGAATTTCATTATTTTTAATCCACTATAAAAAGTGGAATATCCATTTTTTGAAATTGTTCAGATTTTGGCAACCTTCCCTCTTTCATTTTAACACCTCTAAAATCACAATTTACAAATTGGCTATCTGTAAAATCACAATTTATAAATCGAGAAGCCCTAAATACTACATTTTTGAAAACTGCTTTTGTAAAGTCACAGTTAAAAAACTTTACTCGTCTTCCTCGGGTCGTTCCATTTGTCTCTTATCTTTTTCATAACACAAGGGGATTTTTATTGAACTACTTCTGTTTGGGAATTGCTAAACTCATATACCAACCAAGCATTTGAGTCTTTGCTATACCCACTAAGTGTCAATACATTGTTTTCTTCTTTGACCTCTTGTATAAAATCAAATGAGTGTGACACAAATTAGTGGAATATCAATACGTATTAGGCAGCAATAGAA
>JAHDIA010000648.1 GCA_020631035.1 Chitinophagales bacterium
CAATTCTTAAAAAACCATTAAACTCCTCGTATCTTTGTAAAAAGCTGAACTACACGTAACTTTGGCTTGTTACTATAGTCATAATTGTACACATAACGCATAAATTATGGGATTTTTGCTCAAGGTCATTTTCATCATTTTTGCCATTTTCTGGTTGTCTAGATTGCTTTTTGCATTTCTATTCAAAAGATTCATTGGTACGGTACAGAAAAAAGCCGAAGAGTTGCAAAAACAACAATACGAGTTTTACCGTCAACAACAGGAACAATACCGCCAACAATATGAAGAAGAACCTGCTGTTGGTGAGGTTAAAGTACAAACCAAAACCAAACAGCAAAAAACATTTGAAGACAATACAGGTGACTACATTGATTTTGAAGAGGTAGGCGACTAATTTCTACTCAACATATAAGCATCTATTTTTCGATTATTCTCTCTAAATAATGCTACAATTGGCTTACTCTTCTAGTACGTCAAAACATACTCTCTTTATTTTTTTCCTACTTTTTTCCATCCTTTCGATTTTTCTTTCGACTTTAAAGGTAAATCACAAGAAAACAACTGACAACTTTCTTGTGTAAAACAGCACCCTTTGAGTACACATTATACCGACATAAACCATGCACTGGTTGAACGTTGTCGTCAAAATGATCGGAAGGCACAGTTTGAACTGTACCAGAAGTATAATCAGGCAATGTTCAACATTACCAAAAGAATGTGCAGGAATGAGGAAGACGCCAAAGATGTCTTACAGGATGCCTTTGTATCAGCATTCAAAAACATCGAGCAATTTTCTCATAAGGTCACTTTTGGGGCTTGGTTAAAGCGGATTGTCATCAACAAATGTCTAGATCATCTCAAAAAAAGAAAGCTAAATTTGGTTGATATAGAACATGTTGATTACAAAATAAGTGACGAAAGCAAGGATGAGGTTTTCTATAGAGTAGCCCCCGCTTTGATTCATGAAAAAATCAAAGAATTGCCGACAGGCTGTAGGGTCGTTTTTTCCCTGTATATGCTCGAAGGTTACGACCATAAAGAAATCGCTCAAATTTTGGGTGTAAGCGAGTCTACCTCCAAATCACAATTTGGTCGAGCCAAAAAGCTACTACGTCAAAAATTGACGCCTAAATGAAAACCTATTTATTTACAAACGAGAGAAAAGAAACATCAACTATGTCTGATAAATTAAAAAAATACTTTGAAGAGCAACGTGCCCAATTTGACGTTGAAACGCCCCCTGATTTGTGGCAGGCGATAGAAAAGGAATTGCCTCCAGAAGGTAAAAAAAACAAAATTATTCAGGGTAATTTTGGCGAAAGGCGTAGTGTTTCCTATCTCTGGAAAGTTGCCGCTATTTTGTTAATGGTGTTTGGTCTTGGTTTTTGGGCAGCCAAAATGACCACACCTAGCAACACAGAAATAGCACAACAAACAACACTTGAACAAATAGAATTCGACTTAGCAAAGATTGCACCCGAAATGGCTGAAACAGAAAGTTTTTACTTTGCCAACATCGCCTCTTTTAAAAAAGACATCGAACAATTCAAACAAAGCAATCCTGAAATAGTCAAGGAGTTTTTAGCCGAACATAAATCACTAGATAAATTGTACAATGATTTAAAACTTATGCTATTAAAAGATGTAGACAACGAAAAAATATTGGATTTAATGGTGCAAAACCTTCAACTACGTATGACGGTTTTGCAAAAACAAAAATCCATTTTACAAAACATCCTTAAGCAAAAATCTGGAAATCATGAAGGTGCAACTATCCTATAAAATATTATTACTTTTACTCTGCTCTCTCTTGTCTTCTACCACGCTCTTGGCAGACAAATACGATGTAGAGAAAATCAAAACCATCGAAAAAGAATTTGTTGTCAATTCCGACGCACTTGTCCATATTGACAATAAATTTGGCAAGGTACACATTGATACCTGGGACCAAAATCTGGTCAAGGTACTCATCGAAATATCAGTCCTTGAAAAAGACGAAGAACGTGCTACTGAACGCATCAATAATATCGAAGTTGAAATTCATGAAAGTACCAGCGAAGTGGCATTCAAAACCCTTATCGAAGAAAATGATAAGTGGTACAAAAATATGAATTGGAACTCAGGAGGAGACAAACACCATAAAATACAAATCAATTACACCATACAAATGCCCCACACTGCAAACCTAAAACTGAGCAATAAATATGGCAATGCATATGTGGGAAATCTAGAAGGCACTGCCAATATTTCGATCAAATATGGCAATCTAAAAGCAGAAAATCTCAATGGCTCCGAAGGTGTTTTGGAACTGGGCTATTCCAATGCCGACATAGAAGCTTTCCGCAATGTTGTAGCAGAAATCAAATACTCAGATGTCGAAATTACCAAATCCGAAAATATGTTGCTCAATTGTAAGTACTCGGACGTCGAAATAGAACAGGTAGATTTCCTAGATTCCGAATTCAAATATGGTAAACTCGAACTTGAAAGTGTCATCAGCCTTGAGGGAGAATTTAAATATTCTGGGGTCGAAATTGGGGAATTACTCAATGATTTAGATTTGGAAATTAGCTATGGTCCCAATTTCCAAATCGACTACATTCCTGCCGCTTTTGAGTCCATCGACATCGAAGCCAATTTTACCAGTGTCGTCCTTCGTTTCGACGAAGCCAGTTCATTTGAACTTGATGCTGAAGCCAGCTATGGCGACATCCGCATTGCCCGTTCTTTTGATGCCGATGTAGATGTGAACCAAAATGCCATTGGCACTAGCAAAGACATTAAAGCCATCATCGGTACTCATTCTGATAAACACGAAGTAGATGTTGACATTTCTTATGGCAATTTGAGTATTGAACAAAATTGATTTTATTATTTGAATGCTTTTAAAATAGATAATACATCTAGAGAAGAATTTTAAACATATCTTTTTGAACGGAACGTTGATGGCTCCGTTTGCAAAGGGCGTCCCCGCTATCCGCTTTTGCATGGCAACCGCTTCTATCGGGCGTATTTGGCATGTTTTGCCCTTCATTGCAGAAATCCTTTTCAAATAACATCCCTCCTAAAAAATTGATTGGCTTGGCATACTATTGGGTATGTTTCCTGTTCAGACATTGCAGGCAAGTCTCTACGTACATTGTGTTTATTTTGTGTTCGGGCACCCACAAGGGATGCCCCTACATTTAATTCATAATTTTTTTGCGTCGGATGAGCGGATGGATAAACGCTTGTACGAAGCATAAAATATGCGTCGGCTAACCAGACCACAACGCAGCCATGACCCACACACGCTGCTCCATAAAAAATAATTTTTAAATATAAATTTCCAAAACAACGATAAGCGTTAGTCTTATAAATTAACTGGGTGGACATTTAATACTGTGTAAATTAAATTTCTATACATTTTGTGTGCATCTTTTCGTCCTATACTGCATCTCGTACTCGCCTTGGTAGCTATGGCTACCAGGCTCCGTGCGTTCTTTGTATAGAACAAAAATCTACTACCCAAAATACATATTTACTTATTTTACACAGTATTTAATTTTCCAAACTAAAACCAAATACATACAAAACACAATTTGTTATGACATACAGAAAACAAAACGCATTTGACAAACGGCAACAAGCCAATCAAGTGGCACACGATCGCATTCATCCCCGACATTTTAGCAACAGTGATGAGCATAAATTCAGACACATTGAATCTACCGCAGCTTGCCATAAAG
This sequence comes from Chitinophagales bacterium, assembly GCA_020631035.1. GTDB lineage: Bacteria > Bacteroidota > Bacteroidia > Chitinophagales > UBA2359 > JAHDGP01. The sequence goes on from JAHDIA010000648.1 coordinate 3,729, forward strand.
CTGCCACACTTGGACAGCCTTCGTATCTAATGAGTTTCACTAAAGGTTTACC
>JAHDIA010000649.1 GCA_020631035.1 Chitinophagales bacterium
CTTTTTCAAAATCACGGCACAGCCCTCACGTTCAATCAACATTTCGGGTGTCAATTTATCGAACAATTCCTCATTGTCCCACTGACCAATGTAATTCTTTTCATCGGGTAGCGTATACACATAACTAACATACGAACCATCTTCCAAAGCCTCCAATTTGTAGACACGTTGGCGATAGGGCGCCTCCTTTTTACTACTCATTGCCTGTTCCACATAAATCCATTTCTCATCCGACTCTTCCCAAATTGGATGCATTTCCAAACTAATATCGTAATAAGTCGAATCCTCCATCGACTGCGTTTGGGAGTCAAAGGAACCCGTCATCCATTGGTACAATTTGTTCAATTCCATTTGCTTGGGATTGTGGCTAGACATCACCGCCTCAACCGTATAACCCAAATTGCGCAATTGGTCAATCAAACCCGTTTCCCCAATCAAATGCGCCGCACCAACCGCCACAAAAGTAGACTGTTCCTTGATAAAACTATCCACTCGAACCGTCATCGTATTGTTGCGTTTGATGAGCAATTCATCCTCTACCGCATCCCCTGCATATTCTTGGGTTACCTCCAAAATCTTATTCAAATTTTGTTGCTCGTAAGCCTCAATCATTTCCTCCATTTCCACATCCATTTCGTCAAGGTGCTGAATCATCTCTACCAACATTTCCGCCTGTTCCTCTACAGGAATATTATTGATGGCGTCCATCTGTTCATCTATGCTTTCGATGCTAATCATTTTCTTACCCAATTGTTGTCCCCTTTCCATCAAATACCCATCCAATGGCAGTGGATGATCCATATTCGCAGAACGAGCCGAAATAAGCGTCGAAGTAAACATCGGCTTCATCCGATTGATGAGCATACCCGACATCATTTTTACCAAAAATCCGCCCTCCATATCCTCAGGCATGGTCGCCTCCAAACTCTCATTGAACAAGCGTTTGATGGTTTTAAAATCTTTTTTCGACACCATATCTTCCAATTTTTTACCATCGGGCATCATCACATCACCTAGCAAACTAGGGTCCAAAGCACTAGGATCGGTAAAAGCATCGTCCACAATTTCGAGCGCAATCGCCTCACATTTCTCAAACTTCACCATCACCGAATCCCCAAAACGGTACACCCGATCATCGTGGAGGTGCATCGTCCCATAGAGGTAAGAATTTTCCTCCAAACCATTGCCCGAAATCTCCCAAAGCAAAGAATTTTCATACTGCCCATAAACCAACTGCCCCACCAACAAAAGACTCCATATAAAAAACTGTTTCATGATTGTATTTTTTCTTTTTATTACATTCAAAGTTAAGACATATTTTTTCCATTTGGTCAATTTTTGTATGGAACGCCCATCTTTCAAACCATCGCCTGTCCCTGCTATCCGCTACTATGGCGGCATTGGGGGGATCACCGCCACGCGATGCATTGTGGCACGTACAGACGTTGCATGCAAGGTCTCTACGGAATGCCGCCATATCCACTACTATCAGGCATAGGTATCGCAAAGGTGGGCGACCACAAGGGTACGCCCCTACGTTCTGCGTCGTTTCTTTTATCCATCCGCTTCACGCCAAATCAGGGGCGAGGAGCGAGGAGTGAGACAAAGTAAAAATGCCATTCTGCTTTGCCTCGCTCCTCGCTCCTCACCCCTCGCTCCTAAAAAAAGCGTCGGATGAGCGGGAGGAAGCCCCCTTGTACGTAGCCCAAAATATGCGTTGGTTAACCAGACCATAACGCAGCCATGAAAGAGGCACGTTGCCCCAAAATAATTTAAAATTTAAAACTCAAAATTCAAGATTTGAAACTCAAAATTCAAAAATTTCTAGTCTGCAATCCGCTTCGGCGGTCCGATTCAATCCTAAATTTTCAATCTTAAATCTTAAATTTTGAATCCCCAAACTCCTATCTTTGCCCTCGCTTATGAAAAAGAAGACAAGAGGAATCATTGCTTGTGGGCACAGCCAAACCGCCGAAGCCGCACAAATCATTTTTGAGGAAGGTGGGAACGCCTACGATGCCGCCATTGCAGCCATTTTGGCATCGGCAGTAACAGAACCCTGTTTGACCTCTTTGGGAGGGGGAGGATTTATGAATACCATCAACGCTTCGGGCAAGCAAATGGTCTTCGATTTCTTTTGTCAGACCCCTAGCAAAAAACGAGCAGAAAAAGACCTAGATTTTTATGCGACCAAGGTGGATTATGGCACCTCACACGAATTCTTTCACATTGGATTGGGCGCAATGGCGGTACCAGGAATATTGGCAGGTATTTTTAAAATCTACGAAGACTTTGCCAGCTTGCCAATGAAGGTCTTGATTGAACCCGCTTGGCATTATGCCAAAAAAGGATGGGTGGTCAATGAATTTCAAGCAATGACCTATCAGATATTGGGCAATATTTTGGAAATACACCCAGATGCACAAAAAGTATTTTTGAAGGATGGAAAAATATTAGAAGCAGGAGCCATACAGCATATGGAATTGTGTGCCGATTTCTTAGAACATCTTGCCAGTGAGGGAAAAGACAATTTTTATAGAGGCGACATTGCCCAACAAATCGTACAAGACTGCCAAGCACTCGGAGGGCATTTGTCTTTTGAAGATTTTGAAAAATACGAAGTAAAAGTACGCAAGCCTTTGAGTTTTGTATACCGCAACAAAACCATTTTGTGCAATCCCAATCCTTCGGTGGGAGGACAAACCATGCAGCATTTGTTTGGAGCATTGGCCAAACAAAACATTCCTCATTGGGAGACAGCCGAGCATACGCAAATGTGGTACGAATTGATAGAAAAAACCCTAGGAGCCAAACAATTGATATTGGAAGACATTGCCAACAACAAATGGGGCAGTACCACCCAAATTAGTTTGTTGGATGAATGGGGCAATGCAGTGAGCGTCACGACCTCTAATGGAGAAGGTTCGGGTTATATGATTCCACATACAGGTGTAATGATGAACAATATGTTGGGCGAATCGGCATTGTTACCCAATGGTTGGCATTCGTGGGTATGCAATCAAAGATTGAGTTCGATGATGAATCCAAGCATTGTTTTGGATGAAGCGGGAGAAGTGATGTGTATTACAGGAACGGGGGGAGCTGCTCGTATTCCTTTTGCCATTGCCCAAGTCATACACTTTTTGATCGACCATCAAATGGAGGTAATGAATGCTGTACAAATGCCCCGTATCTATTTTGAAAAAGAGGTGCTGAATTTAGAGCCCAATGTACCACAGCCAAATAATTTAGTAGGCGATCATCAAATACTACAATGGGACAAACAAGCGATGTTTTTTGGAGGAGTACACAGTATCTTAAAAAAAGACAATCGAATATCAGCTTATGGAGACAGTAGAAGGAGTGGGGTAGCAGTAGGTGAAATATAAAAAATTGTCAAAGAACGAAAAGAGTAAAATGCATTGACAAAAAAATAAAAAAAGCGGCTCATTCAACTTCCTCAAATTGAATAGAACCGCTTTGTTCATAATGTATTCCTCTATAATTATGAACACAACAAAATTAAAAACTAATGAGCCAAAGTGAACCGTTCTCCCCTCAATCGAACAAGCTCACATTGGTATAATGATTTTAATAATTAGTTTTAATTAAAAAGAACACAACTTATAAACCAAAAAAGCTAAATATTTTTTACTTGTTTTTGTAAAAGGAGGCAAAACACATTCTGCCTCCTTTTTATTTCCAAAAATTAATTATGATTTTAAATACTGTGTAAATTAAATCTCTATACATTTTGTGTGCATCTTTTCGTCCTA
>JAHDIA010000650.1 GCA_020631035.1 Chitinophagales bacterium
GACTGGATAGCTTGTTTAAGAACTAGCTCTCTTCTGCAAAAATTGTCAAAGAACGAAAGATAATTGACAAAAGAAAAACAGTATTGTAAAGTGGAAAAAATAAGGTGGACCAAAATTTGAAGCAGAGATTTTATGATATACAAGGAAAAAAACGCAGACTTAGCAACGCTAAGGCGAGTATTTTAGACGAAGTAGATCGTAAAATATCAAGTCAAATGGTTCATTTTATTTATTTCGCTTTACATTATTCCTCTTTAGCATGTATTTTTGTCGGAACGAAACAAATAACAGAAATAAACACATAACAAAATGAATTTAATGGATCAATTGAGGGAAACAAGCGCATTTATAAAATCTAAAGTCAAGACCAGTGCCCAATTGGGCATCATCTTGGGAACAGGCTTGGGCAACCTCATCAATGATATTGAGATAAAAGACGAGTTGAAATATGAGGACATTCCGCACTTTCCTGTTTCGACGGTTGAAAGCCACAAAGGACGCTTGATTTTTGGAATGCTGGAAGGCAAGGAAGTAATGGTGATGCAAGGCCGTTTTCACTATTACGAAGGCTACAGTATGGACGAAGTGACTTTTCCTGTTAGAGTGATGAAATTGTTGGGAGTAAAAACGCTTTTTGTCTCCAATGTATCGGGCAGTACCAATGCCAATATTAACAAAGGTGATTTGGTCATTCTAGATGACCACATCAATTTGCAACCCGAAAGTCCCTTGAGAGGACCAAACTTGGACGAACTGGGTCCACGTTTTCCCGATTTGATTGCGCCTTACTCAAAGCGATTGGGCGACAAAGCGATGGAGATTGCCGCCAAACACCAATTTAAAGCACACAAAGGCGTTTATGTCAGTGTACCAGGACCACATTTGGAAACTAGAGCCGAATATGTGTACTTAAATAAAATTGGGGCGGACTGTGTGGGAATGTCCACGGTACCAGAAGTGATAGTCGGCGTACATTGCGGATTGGAAATATTTGCCATTTCGGTCATTACGGATAAGGCAATACCCATAGAAGAATTAGAACCTTTGGTATTGGAAGATGTGATTGCCGTTGCAATGCAGGCAGAACCAAAAATGACAACAGTAATAAAAGAATTGATAGCATATGTATAAAAAGTTGAACCTACTTATAGCATGGACATTGTTTGCTACAATGTCTCTTTTTGCACAATTGGACTCTGTAGAGGTCGTATACCATTGGAGTGATCCAAGTCTACCAGGTTCCAATGCCTACAACAATACTTACAACGAAGTCTGGGGTTTTGTCCAAAACGATCACGAATTTGCGGTGATTGGCTCGACTATGGGCACCCATATTTTTGACATTACCAATATTGACTCGGTCTACTTAGCTGCCTTTGTTGAGGGAGCTTTGACAGGAGGGCAAATTGTCCATAGAGATTACCACGATTACAATGGTTATTTGTATGCAGTGGCAGGGGAGGGAGCCTATGTAAGTACCTTGCAAATCATTGACATCAGCAACTTGCCCGAATCTTATGAAATAGCCTATGAAGGTCAAGAGCATTTTTCGATGACCCACAATATGTTTATTGATACGGCGAAAGCAAAATTGTATGCTTGTGCAGTTGTTGGTATTCAGGAAAATGGCAACTTAGATGTTGGGGGAATGTGGGTGTATTCTTTGGAAGATCCCATCAATCCAGAGTTTTTGTATGAATACAATACAACCGTACACGATGCCTACGTTCGCAATGATACGGCTTACCTCAATTGTGAAGGCAATGGTTTGTTTGTCTTGGATTTTTCCAATCCAACCAATCCCGAAACCATTGGTGCATTGACTCAGTATCCCGATCAAGGTTACAATCATGCTGGCTGGTTGACCGACGATGGACAACATTATTTCTTGACTGACGAAAATTGGGGTTCTCCTGTCAAAACATTGGATGTATCCGATTTGTCGAACATCGAATTTGTCACCTCTTTTGATGCAGGTTACGATCCAATCAACATTCCACACAACGCAATGGTACAGGGAGACTATTTGTTTGTCTCTTATTATTACGATGGGCTACAGGTGTTTGATGTTAGTGATCCAGCCAATCCTGTAAAGGTGAGAGAGTACAATACATGCAACATTCCTCATCGAAGTAGTTATGAAGGGGCTTGGGGAGTGTATACCAATTTGCCTTCAGGACACATTATTGTATCGGATATGCAAGAAGGCTTGTTCATTTTTGACGTCAATTTGCCACTCAAACAATTGGCAATGGATACAATGGCTGTAGATACAATGATGATAGACACAATGGACATTGATACAATGGATATAGACACGATGGACATTGATACAATGGACATAGACACAATGGACATTGATACGATGGACATTGATACGATGGACATTGATACGATGGACATTGATACGATGGATATAGACACAATGGACATTGATACAATGGGAACAGCCATTCAAGACCTTTGGCTCGATCAACTCAAAGTCTATCCGAGTATTTTCGAGGATTACCTCATCATTGAACATAACTTGACTGCTTTGCCTGAAGAACTAGAGTTGCGTCTGTTTGATTTACAGGGTCGTTTGCTCAAACAAAACAAACTGCCCCATCAGCCCAATTATAAATGGACAGGCTTAGGCGATTTGCAAACGGGAATTTATTTGTTGGAGATTAAACTTTTGGGAGAAAGTCGAACTCTAAAATTGTTGAAGGAATAGGAGCAAATGTTTGGGTGCTTCGTCGCTGCTTGGATACCCGCTATCCGCTTTTAGTCCCGTAGGTTGGTAAAACCAGACAGGTTTTTAAAACCTGTCTGGTTTAGAAACCAACCTACGGGAGCTAACCGCTTCTATCGGGGCTATTTTAATTTATTCAGTCGCATTCGCAAAAAACGTTTTTCAAAAAATATAAATTTACTTTACAAAGTGCTAGGGCATTGTCCTAGCACTTTTACAGCATCAAACATATGACCAAAATAAAACCGATTATACTCTGCAACTTCTTTTTATTATTTATTTTTAGTGCCTTACACATACAGGCACAATCCCCCATTCCTTATACACTAGAAGATTTTTACTACTACAATACCACATTAGATGCCAAAGTAGATTCTGTTTTCGATACACTGAGTGATAGAGAACGAGCATCGCAAATGATTATCGGTTCTGTAGGAGAATTGGGTAAATCCGATGCAGTTGCCGAAAAACTCATTAAGGAAAAAGTGGTGGGCGGATTCATTTTTATGAAGGGCGGAAAAGAAAGCCACAAAGCTAGAGCCACACGACTCAATCAAGTTGCCAAAGCCAACAAGGTCTTGCCACTCTTACACAGTTCCGATGCCGAACCGAGCTTGCTCAACAAACGCATCATCGGTTCGCAAAGAGTGCCACAGACCATCACTTTGCAAACCGAAAGACAATGTGATTCCATTGTCCGCATCATCAATAAAGAATTGGATTACATTGGCATACAACACAATTATGCACCTGTATTGGATGTAAGTGCCGACAATGCTGCCATTAAAAAACGGAGCTTTGGCAATGATCCCGATGCGGTTATCAATTTGTCAGAAACTTTTATTCGTACAAGTCAGAGAGAAGGCATCATTGCGACTGCCAAACACTTCCCAGGGCACGGTTTGGTCAAAGGAGATACCCACAAACAAAGCGTTTACATAGATGGTGAAATGTTGGAGGTAGACAATTACATACCCCTCATTCAAAGTGGTGTTTTGAGCATTATGGTAGCGCATATTGTTGTTAAGAACAATCCCAA
>JAHDIA010000651.1 GCA_020631035.1 Chitinophagales bacterium
ACATTGTAAGAGCAAGATGTGTTTTTATCAATTTCTTACAGTGATATAAGCGTGATTATGTTGCATTTGACTATAACAGACCTTAATAGTTAACCGCTTATCTAAGCCTGTTTACTTATACAATGCATTTTTTTCAAAATGCAAGTTTTTGTATTTAATATTTTTGTTTCACAGCTTGTATTACAAAGATAAAGCAAGGAGGATTTGCATGCAATTACAAAAAAAAGGTATTTTCGCCAAGTTGTTCACCATTTTATCCAATGATTTATCTTTTAATGTATGTATTTACAATTGACAAATAGGGGCTTAGTGTGACAAAAAAGCAATACATATTTGTGCAACTTCCTTAAATTGTACACCAAAAAATAAATCTTTATAAGCTAATAAATATTTGAAGCGTCGGATGAGCGGGCAGATGAAATTTACGACGCAGCTTAAAGCATGCGTTGGTTAACCTGACCAAGACGTAGCCATGAAAGAGAGGCGTTGCCCCATCCCAATGCATCGGGATGAATTGTAAATGATAAGTTGTGAATTAGCAATCTAGGTCGCCCAATTTGTCATTCATAATTTACACCTTCCGTTTGGCTCCAATAAAGCGAAAATCATTGGTTAAACCGCTTACAATGAGGTTGAGCAATAAAAAGATGCCCAAAAATAGACAGATTCGACTGAGTAAATCACCATACTTGGTATAAAAAGTGATTTGCTCATTGGCTCGAACTGTCCCTTTAATAACGTCAGGAACACCATATTGGGTTGCTTGGTGAATGTTGCCTTTTTGGTCTATAAAGCAAGAAACACCTGTATTGGCAGAACGGGCAATGGAACGACGATTCTCAATAGCTCTAAAGATGGCATAACGCAAATGATGACGGTGACCATTGGTTTCGTTCCACCAAGCATCATTGGTCGAAATAAAGATGAGGTTTGCCCCTTTTCGGATGTATTCAGTAACATAGTCACCATATATAGATTCGTAGCAAATTACAGGAGCCACTTTGATTCCTTCGGCACTGTCAAATACCTTTCGTTCGTCTTGTATGCCCAAGCTACCACCAATGCCTCCCAAATCGACCATATAATTTTCCAAAAATTTCATATACTGCGCATAAGGCATCCGTTCGGAGCCTGGAACCAACTTGGATTTATGGTATATTTGATAACCTTCTCGACTGTCCAATTGTAAGGCGGAGTTGTAGGACTCATAATAGTTGCGAAAACCTTTGGAATAGCGAGCAGTAGGGGAGCGTTCTTCCCCTTCTTTGTAGTTGTACCAAGTAGAGGCTCCCGAAACAAATTTGAGCTTGGGATAGTCTCGAATCAATTTGCGAATATTGACAATGGACTTATAATCTTCAAATTTGTTGAGCTGGATGTAATGGGGAATATTGGTTTCAGGCCAGAGCACATAATCTGTTGAGTCGCTGACTTGGGAACGAGAATCGGCTAGGAAATTGTCCATTCGTTTAGATCGACTTGCTCTATCAAATTTGCTATATGGGTCAATATTGGGTTGTAGAACCACAATTTCAACTTCTTCTCCTTTTTCTTGATAGGTACTATAGATCACAACGGATAACAATATAGGAAGTGCTAGAGCCAAAATGGGTTTCCAAGTTACTCGGCTAAATACTTGGATCAATTGTCCAAAGCTATTGATATTGGGAGAATATAAGGCGAGTTTTTTGGTTTGAGTTAGTAGCAATATATTGAGCAACAACACCCAAAGTGTACCACCAGAAGTGCCCGTAAATTCATACCACTGTACAAATATGGGATATTTGGCAAAGACATTGCCCAAATTGAGCCAGGACCAACTCAGCTCCCATTGTTGGTGGAGGTATTCAAAACAGAGCCAAAAAACAATCAAACTCAGATAGCCTGTTTGGTCGCCAAATTTTTTTCGGCTTTGGTGAAACAACAAGAAAGGAATACACATAAACAAGGAGTTGAGTAGATTGGCAGCAATGGAGCCGCCAGGTGTAGCATACCACAACCACCAAGTAGTCAAAACATTCCAAGTCAGAAAAAATAAATAAGCAAGAGGGAATAGTCGAAGACCAGAGCGGTATTTTTTGACTGATTTATCCTTTTGAGCTAGCTTTTTGTATTGTAAATATTGTTGAGTAAAGTGATCCTCTACCAATAAAATGGGAATCCAAGCAATAAATATAAAGAAAAATAGGGGCGATTCTGGCCAAGCGAGCCAAGACAAAATCCCTCCTAAGATTGGCAACAAAAAAAGTGCTAGTCGTTTCACCCGCCAAAGATACCAATAGTTAAAGTTTTATGCTTCTTCCTTAGATTTGTTTTTATTTTTTTTAGCTGTTGTTTTACCAGCAATTACTATGACCATTTCCCCTTTGCTGGGATGTTGCTCAAAATGTACCAATACTTCTTCAATACTTCCTCTAATGGTTTCTTCAAATTTTTTGCTGATTTCTCTTGAGACGCTGATGGGCCGATCTCCACCAAAATGTTCTTTTAATTGTCCCAATGCTTTGACAATGCGGTGGGGGGATTCATATAAAACAATACTACGTTCCTCTTCTGCCAAGAATTTTAGACGGGTTTGACGGCCTTTTTTTTGAGGTAGAAATCCTTCAAACACAAAACGGTCACAAGGCAAGCCCGAATTGACTAGGGCAGGCACAAAGGCGGTGGCTCCTGGTAAAGTCTCCACTCGAATACCATTTTCGACGCAAGCTCTTACCAATAAAAATCCAGGATCAGAAATACCAGGAGTGCCCGCATCACTTACCAAAGCAATGTCTGTACCCGCTTGTAATTTTTGAAGGATGCTGTTGACACTTTTATGTTCGTTGTGGGCGTGGTGCGATTGCATAGGCGTATCAATCTCAAAATGCTTGAGCAATTTCCCACTGTTGCGGGTATCCTCCGCCAAAATAAGCGAAACCTTTTTTAAGGTCTCAATGGCTCGAAAAGTCATATCCTCTAAATTGCCAATGGGCGTTGGGACAATATATAAGGTACTCAAAAGATGTGGTTTAGTGTGTTGATAAATGTATAGGACGGAATGTTGATGGCTTCGTTTGCATGTAGTGTCCCCGCTATTCATTCCAAGCCTTAGGGCAGGCACAAGGCGCTGCCCGTATAGGGCTTTCCACTACTATCGGCGGTCCGACATTTCGGCGTATTGGGCATGTTCAGCCCTCCGTCGCATCAATTAAATCTTAAATTTTCAATTCTGAATTTCTTCTTCCTCTTCCTTCTTATAAAACTCCAATGGACGATCAATGCTTCCTTCCAAAGAAATCAATGTTTCTGTTCGTTGAATGCCTTCGATGGATTGAATTTTATGAGTTAAGACTTCTCTCAAATGATTGGTGTCTCTACAAACAATCTTGGCAAACATACTATAATTGCCAGTGGTGTAATGCAACTCGATCAGCTCAGGAATTTGTTTTAGCAGATCACAGACTTCTTGGTACATAGAACTCTTAGCAAGAAAAATACCCAAGAAGGCGATGATGTCATAACCCAACTTATCATAGTTAACAATCAGTTCTTGTTTTCGGATGATGCCTAGTTTTTCCATTTTTCTCAGACGTACATGAATAGTACCACCCGAAACAAACAATTTTTTGCCTATTTCAGTATAGGGTGTCCGAGCATCATTAACCAGAATGGATAAGATCTGGAGATCCAATTTATCAATTTCGGAATTTTTAGGGTTCATTTTGGGGTAATTTTGTTTGATTGTTAACAAAAGTAGCTTTTTTTTGCCAATACATC
>JAHDIA010000652.1 GCA_020631035.1 Chitinophagales bacterium
CTAGAAAGGATTAAATATCAATACTTTATGAACATCAGAAACTCGCCAAATTAAACCATTAGCTGAAAAAGCAACTAACGAAGAAGTACCTCTTAGTTTAAAAGTTAAGTCAGTAAAGCAATTAAAAGATGTCAAAAAAGCTGAGATAGCAGCCACAACAAAAATAGCAGAAACATTATTGGGAGTTGGGAAAAGTTTGGCAGAAAGTATGAAAAAATAACTTGCCCCAATAAATTAAAACTGTACAGTAATAAACTTATTAAAAAATGAAAAAAACAATCATTTTATTATGCATTATTTTGGGACTGAATAATGTTTTTGCCCAAGAAGAAAAATTCTCTAAAAAGATTAAATCTAATAAATATGATAGAAATTCTTTAACAGTGCTTTATCTTGATTTTGAAGACAAATATGCGAGTTCTATAAAAAAAGTCATTGGGGAATTTGAAGTGTCCGATAAGTACAATGACCATATGATAGATACCCGACATGTAAAAGCTCCTTTTAAAAAAGAATCCTTGGTAGAGCAAAGTACAAAACAATTGTTGGGAAAATTGACAAAAAAAGGAAAAGCGAAACAAGAAGGACAAATAAATGAAAAAATAGAACAGATTAGAAAATCACTGGAAACAGCTAAAATTGGAAATGAAATTATAGCAAAGTGGTTTGGACGCAATCAGGAAGGGGCATTCACATACGATTTGTTTGAAGAACGTGGGCTTTACAATGCAACCAATAGTGAAATGGTTGAGGCCCAAACTGGATCAATGGGCTTAGAAACAATCAAGTCCAATGGACTTAACCTTATTAATAATAGTTACATATTGTTGATGGATATTAACTCTATTTTGACAATGGATGAATTTTATGATACCCAAGATGCTCTTTTGGCAGAAAGAGCACAAAAATCAAATAAAGACTATAATCCCGTTTCGAGAACACATCGTGGCTTCAAAGCAAAGGCTACGGGATATTTGTTTCAAGTAGATTACAATGATACAGTACAAGTGTACTTATACAATGACTATTGGATGGGAGATGCTAAGGGAGATGATACTTTTAAGAATTTGACAGAGGAAGAAAGACTGATAAATAAAAAATGGTTTGATGAATTTACTTTTCCCATCAAATACATCGAAACTGTCAAAATAAATGAAATTGGCGGAATGCAGTCGCTCTCACTTGGAGAATTGGAGGAAATGGCAGCGTCTTTATCTGAGGCCAAATCTGAGATGAAATCTCTATTTAGTTTTGCTAAGAAAAACAAGCAAACAGAGGAGGAGGTTACTACTGAATCTCAAGAGGATACTGAAAAAGAAAAAACTAAAAAATTTGAAGTAGCACAAGAACTTTCCGATGTTCAACTGTTTACCAAATTAGTTGAGAATGGATTAGAAAAATCAATCCTTGGATTCTCAAAAAGAGTAGAAGACTTTAGGGTGAAAGCCAATATTTATGAAACTGGTGGAAAACCCAAAGCACAGATAGGTAAGAAAGAGGGGGTTAAGGTAGATCAACGCTTTTTTGTCTACGAAAAAAAGTTAAATCCAAAAACCAATGTGGTTAAATACAAAAAAGTAGCCACTCTATTAGCAACAGATGTTGTAGACAATAGAAGCATTGCAACAGGCGAAAGTCAAGCATCAACTTTTGTACAGACCTCTGGCAAAAAATTATATCCAGGTTTGTTAATCCAAGAAAAAAATGATCGTGGTGTCAGTGGGTTTATGGGTTTGGGGCATTATTACGGAGGCATGTTTATTATGAGGGTTGATGGAAGCATAACCAAAGCAATAGGCAAAACATTTCCAAACTTACAATTACCTTCTGGTTTAAGAGGCTACTTGGGAATTGGCTTGGCAAAACATAGCGAAAAAGAAGCTGAGTTTGTTTTGTTGGATGGTTCACCCATTTCTTTTTCCATTTTTCGCTTCGATTTTGGATTGGCAAAAGATTTTTATTTCCTCCGCAAATTTGCTGTTGCCCCATTTGTAGGACTTGGCATAGAAGGAGCCAGTTTTGCCCAACAAATCAATACTATTGAAAAGGGAGACCGCTACGGAAGCAGTATTGCCCTGGAATTGGGTTCTCGGCTTAGATACAATATAAACGAATTGTTCACCATTGAGTCTTCACTACATTTTTTACTAGGAGGCAAATATCAAGTAGATGAAAAAATTGCCACTTCCCAAGCACTTATCGAAGAACGTCAAGGTGTCAAACCTGCTTTTGATTTGGGAATAAGAGTAAACCTTTAAATAGATTGTAAAATGAAAATAAAAATATATTGTCTATACATTTTTTTGTTTTTGTGTATAGGCTGTGCAGCCAAGAAAAATGTCACTCAAGCACATTGCAATTACCAGCTTAAATGTGCAGGATATGGACACGATGGCACCCAAAAAGTTTATGCTTGGGGCGAAGGGCGTAACCTCAAAGAAGCTAGAGAGGATGCTCTCAAAAATGCAGTACACGGAACCATTTTTAAAGGAGTGCAAGACGAAGTAGACGGTTGCCGAAAATCGCCACTCTTGCCCAATCCCAATGCAAGGCAACAACACAGCGATTATTTTGATGCCTTCTTTTCACCCCAAGGAGAATATGTCAATCATGTTAGCCAAGTAAATAGTGGTTCAAAGGATGTACTTAGAGCAGGCAAAAAACAACTCAAAAGCCAATTTCTAGTAGTGGTCAACCTGTCTAGCCTCAAACGAAGCTTAAAAGCAGCAGGTATTCTCAAAGGATTAAATTATTGATATATGAGGTGTATGACTGTAATATTGATATGTCTATTTGCTTTTGCCACTTTAACAAAGGCTCAAGGTACACAAAATAAACCCAATAAAAAACCGACCATTCTGGTTGTACCTGATATCACTTGGGCAAAGAAAAAAGGGTATATAATGTATCAAGAGGTCAATGGAGTTAAAAAATCACAAATTGATTATTGGAAAGCTATTGAAGATGAACAATTCAAACCACTGGCAGCATTGATGAATGATATGTTGGGTGAGGCTGGTTATCCCGTCGAGAATATCAGAACATTGGAAAGTGTATTAAATAAAATAGATAAAGAAAAAATCCTAGCAACAGTATACAAAACAGGAACTTCCCTTGAAACTGAAATTGCCAAGGTCACCAGTATAGAAGTGTTTTTGAGATTGCAAGTTTCAATTATTGAGATGGGACCTAAATTCCAACTCAATGTAGTCATTAGTCCAGAAGATGCTACATTAGGAAGCTTATTTTGTCGTCCTGTTACAGCCTTAAGTGAGAAGTTGGTGCGGACAACGCCCTTCGAAAAATTGGCTCGGTCTGCAATCGGAACCAGAATGGAAGGACTGATAGACCGTTTAGGAGAAGAGTTTGCCAAATATTTTGAATATGGACGACCTGCACTTTTGACAATAAGGATGAGTCAAGAATATATTGACAACTACGGCGAAGACCTTGACGATATAGAGTGTGGTGATGAAGACCTCTATGAATTTGTAGAGTATTGGCTCGAAGATAATGCGAATACTTTTGAATCAGCAATAGATGAAGATCTGGAAAAGTCTTTTAGGATGAGAATCCCAATGACCGAGGCAGATGGTAACCCCATTTCAGCAAAACAATTTGTTAGAAAATTGGAAAAAAACATTGAAAAATATGGGTATAAAATTAGATCAAAAAATAGAGGAGTTGCACATGTGCTAATGATAATAAAAGAAAAAGAAGAGTGAACAAATACTATTTGCTTTACCACCTAAATT
>JAHDIA010000653.1 GCA_020631035.1 Chitinophagales bacterium
CATTGATCTGAAAAGACAAATCAACATTGGTCAAATCAACAGAGGAGTAATTGGTCAACAGAACAGTCAAATCTTGTACACCAGGAGCAAAGGGAGCTTTAGGACTGACTATTTCTACCACTCCTGCATCATAAGGTGTCAAAGCATTTAACGAAAAATTTAAAGTATATTCAGTGCTTAACAACAAAGGATTTTCAGGGTCCAAACAAGGATTACCTGAATCGCCTGAGTAATAAATACCATCACTAAAACTTTCCCCTATTTGAGAACCATTCAAAACATTGATGGCATACATAGCAGGAGGTGCTGCGTCTCCACCAATAATTGTATTATATGCTTTAAAGGTATAAATACTGCCTCCTGGTAAACAAACAGTATCACGCTTTTCCTCACCAGCCATATAGGCATCTAAACATGAAAAAGCAACAGAAACATTATTGGCATCCAAAATTTCCCAGCTTATTTCTGTGTCTAAAAAATTGAGATTTAAACTGACAATTTCAATTTGAACTTCATTTTGGCTTTCATCGCATTGAGCAAATAATGGGATTACACACAACAATGTTGTTAAAATTGTTAGAATAATTTTAAACATAATAATAGGTTTAGCCACCCAATTAGCATTCTACTAATTCTGCTCCTATTGTTCCCCTTATTTTTCTCTAAAATTACACCATTAGAGAATGCAAGTTGAGTAATTAGTTAATTTCTATAGTCTAGAATAAGTAATGAATTACTTTTTAATTTTACCACGCATTTGCTTCAAATATACATATTAATTCAAAATATTGGTAAAAAACATAAGTGTTTTATTACTAAAAGTGTATGGAAGGTTAATGGCTTCGTTTGCAAGTCGAGTCCCTGCTGTACGTTTGTACTTGCTGCTTCACTAGCCTATTCGCCATAGTCGTAGCTAGTCTTCCTAACGTCAGCCGTCACTACTCCTTGTCTCATTAGGCTATCTCAACAGCAGGTACCACTACCATCAGGCATAGTGTAGTTTGGAAAGTCCTTCGTAGGTTCGCAAAAAAACTTGCATTTGAGGAATGCAAGCATTGTAATAATAGATAAAGGGGTAGATGACCCCATTTTCAAACCTTTAAATTTAAAGTCATGACGGATTTTGAATTTGTGAGGTTGCTCTTAGACATCATAGATGTCATTGTTCTGTTGTTTAGTATTGCAAAACTACTAAACAACAATAAGAACAAGCAAGAGTAAGTTCACGGGTCGGGCGATTGATTCGCCTGACCTAAAGGTTTTCAAAATGGTTTCACCCCCTTTATCTTTTACAAACATACATTTTTTGTTTTTAGTTTCTGAATAGAGCAAAAAAATGTGAGAAGACTTAGAACCTATCTGAAAACCTCTTACTGGTCTGCGACCTCGTCTCAACTACAGAATAGGTTTTCAGATAGGTTCTTAGCTAAAGCTAGGCGTGAAGCGGATGGATGAAAGAAACGACAACAGACCACCAGAACCGATGCCTACGCCTGATTGCAGCGGAAAGCCTTGTAGAGACGTTGCACGCAACGTCTACAAGCTTGCAGCGAAAAGCAGGTACACCACCTACAAACGAAGCCCAAACGTTCCGTTCAAAAAAAATTGAAATAAATTGGTGTAGATAAAAGAAATGATTTTATTAGTAATGTTGAAAAAATAAAGTTTTGATTTTATGCAAAGAGATTTTGTAATGTACAAGGAAAAAAACGGAGCCATAGCAGAGCTAAGGTGAGTATTTTTGACGTAGTAGATTGAAAAATATCGAAGCATAAAACGATAGCTTATTATTTTATCATTACTTATCCAAACAAAATCAAAATGACAAAAGACGAATTACTAGAAAGTTTTAATTTAAAAATTCCTGTGGTGGCTTCCCCTATGTTTATTATTTCCCAAACAGAACTGGTAAAGGAATGTTGTAAAAATGGCATCATTGGAACCTTCCCTGCGCTCAACAACCGATCTACCGAAGGATTTGAAGAATGGTTGATAGAACTCCAAGAAAGCTTTAAGGAATGGGAAGAACAAACAGGCAAAAAAGCTCCCCCTTATGGAGTCAATTTGATTGTACACAAAACGAATCCAAGGGTCAATGCTGATTTGGAGGTTTGTGTTCGACACAAGGTACCCATCATCATTACTTCTTTGGGAGCTGTACAAGAATTGGTGGACGAAGTACATAGTTATGGTGGATTGGTCTTTCACGATGTAACCAATTTGAGACATGCTTGCAAAGCCATTGAGGCAGGAGTCGATGGATTGGTTTTGGTAACCGCAGGAGCAGGAGGTCATGCTGGAACAAGAAACCCCATTCCATTCATTGCCGAAATTCGTGAAATATGGGATGGGCTTATTTTGTTGGGAGGAAATATTAGCACAGGTCAAGACATTGCTACAGCACTACAAATGGGGGCAGACATTGCCTATATGGGTACAAGATTTATCAATACCACTGAAGCGGTGGCAGAAGATGCTTACAAGCAGATGATTATTGATGCGGGAACAGATGACATTGTGTATACTGCTGCTGTATCGGGAGTGCCAGCCAATTTCCTAAAGCAAAGCTTGACGCAAGTAGGCATTACACCCGAAATGTGGAATACCAAAAACAAGATAGACTTTGGAAAGGGTTTGAGTGCAGAAGCCAAAGCCTGGAAAACGATTTGGTCGGCAGGGCAGGGCGTCGCAACGATTAAAGATATTCTATCGGTTAAGGATTTGATTGCTAGGCTAAAGAAAGAGTTTATAGCAGCACTTGAACAACAGTCTCAACATTTGGAAAGATATAGATAAAACTTCAAAATAAAAAGAGGACTACTCATTTGAGTAGTCCTCTTTTGGATGAATCATTTCATTAAATCATTCTTTGATGAATCGGGTAATTGCTTCTCCTTGTGTAGCACTATACATTTTGACAAAGTAGGTGCCTGCTGGATAGTTGTGCAATTTTAGATTAATGGTATTGCGGCCCTTATTGGCATCAATGTGGTAGGTGTTCATCAATTTGCCCGTTATATCATAGGTCTGGTAATAGACCTTTTCTTGAGCATTGGAATTAAATGTAATATTGACAAAAATTCTAGCTGGAACAGGTAAAATGTTTTGAATACCAAAAGTTAAATCACCTCTTTGAAGACTGATTGTATTGGAAACAACTCGACTTGTATTTTGTGAATTGGTTTCTGATAAGCGGTAGTAATAAATTCCACTTTTTAGTTCTGGGTCAAGGAAATGATATTGTTGGATGGTATTGCTGTTTCCAGTCGCTTGTACTTGACCTATTGGATGGAAAGTATAGCCGTCAATGGAACGCTCAATTGTAAAGTATTTGCTGTCTTTTTCAGAAGCAGTTGACCAATTGAGTTGATTGCCATTGCTGTGTATTTCTCCTTTAAAGTCCAATAATTCAATATGGGTCGTGATACAGTCTACTAGATTGGATTCAAAACCAATGTTACAATCAGGATCGTCAATTAAGAAGATGGTATATGAATATGCTGTGCCAATTTCGATGCCTTGAGTGGTATAGAAGTTATTGGTCAACATAAAGGTTTCTCCATTGATGTTGTTGGAAATTCCATAGGCACTTCCACTAGGACTTGGTGAAAGGGCAAAGGTGATTTGATACAAGTGTCCTTGTGGGTGACAAATGATGTCTGCTATTGCCAATACTGCAGAACAGTTGTTGTCGGTATCTTCTGCATTGTTGACGTATCCGATTGGTTGTTGGCAAGCGATAGAGTCAATGTC
>JAHDIA010000654.1 GCA_020631035.1 Chitinophagales bacterium
CCCAAATAATAAAAAAGAAAAATACATTTACTCTCCAACACCTGCTTCTATAGGAGTCGAAGTAAAAAAGTCGGAGTATTTTTTGAAGCGAGGACCAAAAATATAATCTTGAATGATGGCAAAATCTCTTCCATCGTTCATCAAAGCGTGGTAGTGGTCTAAGTCGTATCTCAGTCTATTGCCTTCTTTATCGAACATTGTTTTGCTTCGTTCATTGTTGAACATTGGGTAAACAGTCAATTCTTTGACCTCTCCATTTTTACCCTCTAGACGCATATGGCAAATGACAGGTTCTGCCAAAATGGAATCTTTTAAGGTATAGTGATTGTGAAAAGCCTCCACATTGATGCTCTGAAAAGCATTCATATATTCGGCTGCTAGGAGTTTGTTAAAGGAATCGTCTTGAAGGGTCGCAGCATTGAGGGGACGAATGGTATAGGCATTTTTACCACTATAGGTCAGCTCAAACGAATCTTCGGGTTTTTGAGCATATTGCATCTTTATGCTTTTGAGTTCAAAAGGAGCAAAATCGAAAGCTTCCCTCGTTCGCCACTCTTCCATATTGGTAAAAAAGCGGCGGTGAATGTATCCCTTGTGGCCTTGCATTTTGGTAATATAGGGTTGGTCGCTTCCTTCGAGCATCATATAAGTTCCCATCTTGTCATTGGTGTTGCCAGAAATATAGAAGCTTTTGTGAAGTTCATCTTCGACATAAATGTCCACTTTACGAGAACGCTCTCGCATAGATTTCATCACATTATCATAGGCAGCATTGGGAACAGGAGCATGTACTCTGGTACGCTTGATGGTTTGCAACAAATTGTTGATGGCATCTTCTCGTACATAATAACGTTTGTTGATGCTCCAACGCCTGTCGCCGATCTTGCGCAAATCCGCCACATACTTCTCTTCGTCTTGAATGACAATGCGATTGATTTTGTCTATTTGCCCAACTGCAAAACTGGTCTTATTTTTTTCAAAAGTTGTATTGCTTTTGTTAAACACAAAAAAGTAGGTAGCTGCTGCCAGCAACAACAATACAACAATTGCCCCAAGGACTCTCATAATTTATTTTTGTTTAGCCAATAGTACTACACATTAGTCACAACCCGTTACATCATTTGAGAAAAAACGCAAATCCTTGGTTTGTTCACTACAAACTAAAACCTTCAACGAACTACCATCCAAATTAGCATTGATTGATTCTTTATAAGTAGAACCAAACAAACCAATACCATTTTCAATATTGGTAAAAATGGGTTTGGCCTGACCGTTACTAATACCACTGTCAACAGCACTAACTTCTATATATTCTTTAAGTGTTCTACTACCAGAGTAAAAATTCATACTCAATGAACGAAAAAACCTTTTATAATTCTCACTACCTTCTATTCCTATATAGTTCGCTAAACTTGATAGGAATGTTTCTATTCGAACTTCCTGTCCTAACTCTTTACCAATATCATTGTTATCAAGTGTTTTTCCTGAAGCAACAATATATCTAAAAGTATCTAAAGTAAATACACTTGGGTCATTATTCAGCTCTTCTCTATACCTAAACTCTATATTTACATCAAAAACTTGGGCAGTACCGCTTTTCCATTCTATTTTTTCACTTCTATTAGAGTTATTCCCTGATAAATTAAATTCTCCATTATTTCGAGGATTTGTGCTTGATAAACTACTTATTAAAACAGTCACAGCCCTAACAATTTCTCCTCTATCAGTTGTCACCACCAACTCATACAAATGATCTGGATTAAGCGGTTCATCAGTATAATACAATTGATAAGGTTGTGTTGCAAAAAGACCATTTGGGTCTTTGTCAGGATCTTCGGTCACACTGGCATCGACCTTAATCATATCAATGGTTTTTCTCAAATTGGCATCTGTAGGCAACTCATAACGGTTCCGACTATTGATCCAAATACTTTGCTCTCCTTGTCCCACATATTGGGTCGAAGAATAGGCTTTGAGTTGCACACTGGCATTCTCAAAATAAATTGAATCGGGGATAGATGCTATTTCTGTTGCACTACTCTCGCTCAAATAAGCCCGACTCAAACGGATATACTGTCTATCTTGAGACACATCCAACAAACCCCAGACCACAGCGACCTCTTTCCAATCACTGTTCAATTCAAAATCTGTTGAACAAGTCGAAAACAACAAAAGAGCCAAAGCTCCTACAATAATGCTGACAAGTTTATACATACTAATTGTTCTATTTTCAAAATAATCTTCGTTGAATAATACTTTTTTTGGGGCAACGTGCGTGATACTAGGCTACGTCTTGGTCTGGTTAACCAACGCATGCTTTGGGCTGCGCACCAAATTTCCTCCTCCCGCTCATCCAACGCTTCTATTACCTCATACTCAACAAGGCAACAAAGATACCATTTTATACCGCTTTGTACGTCTTCTACTACCGACATATTGTGCAATAAAAAAATAATGACGGTAGCATTACAATTACAATGTCAAAGATGATGCCTTTTTTAAGCAAAAAAATTGTTTTAACAAACGAAAAAGAAGCACAAACACCACTAAAATTCAAACAAAAGGAATATTTTTGTCCGAATTTTAACATTCCCTTAAAAAAACGCTTAATGTCCACATACAAAGAAGTCAAAAGAGTTACCACCCACGTACTCAAAGCCATGAAGCAGGACAATGTCAAAATAAGCATGCTCACTGCTTACGATTACTCAATGGCCCGCATTGTAGACGATGCAGGCATAGACATCATTTTGGTCGGAGATTCGGCCTCTAATGTCATGGCGGGTCACGAAACGACCCTACCCATCACTCTAGACCAAATGATTTACCATGCCTCTTCGGTTGTCCGTGCGGTCAAGCGTTCCTTTGTGGTCGTCGATTTGCCCTTTGGTTCTTATCAAGGTGATCCCAAAGCTGCCTTGAGGGCGGCCATTCGAATTATGAAAGAAGCAGGCGCACACGGAGTCAAACTAGAAGGTGGGGTCGAAATCAAAGATTCGATTGCTCGCATTCTAAGTGCAGGTATTCCTGTAATGGGGCACTTGGGGCTTACCCCACAATCCATCTATAAATTTGGTACTTATGTGGTTCGGGCAAAAGAACAAGAAGAAGCCGATCAATTACGAAAAGATGCTAAGTTATTGGAAAAACTGGGATGCTTTGGCATTGTGATCGAAAAAATACCCGCTTCTTTGGGTGAAGAAGTCACCAAAAGTGTCAACATTCCTGTTATTGGGATTGGTGCTGGTGGCGGTGTAGATGGTCAGGTATTGGTGATTCACGATTTGTTGGGCATTACCAAGGAGTTCCAACCTCGCTTTCTAAGACGTTATTTGGATTTATATGAAGACATCAAGGGGGCGGTACAAAATTATATTGAGGATGTAAAGAGTCAGGACTTTCCTAATAAAGCTGTATTGAGGATTGGATGATTAGAAAATTGAAAAATCAAAATTGAAAATTAGTCCATTAATCGGACTGAGAGGTACGATAAAAGCCCTGGCATTTCTTGGAGAAATGTCAGGGCTTTACCCTAAATATGATATTCTGTTTGGGAAAATGTTTTATCATTTAATTTCTACCCAATTTAGGACCTGCAACCATCATACAATCACGCTCAATAGGATATATTGGATAAATTGAAATATACTCTCCTTTTTTCCCAGCCTGTTTATGATCAATATTTGTGCTCTCAATTTCATTATACTCTATATCTTCAAGAATTTCTTTCTCACTACAAGCTGTAAATA
>JAHDIA010000009.1 GCA_020631035.1 Chitinophagales bacterium
GCTAACCTGACCAAGACGTAGCCATGAAAGACACACGCTGCACCATTATATAACACTTCTAAATTAAATACATTTTGTGAGTAAGCAACAAAACTCTACGTGCTCCGTATATTGTAAATAGCCAAGCTGATATAACTATCAATTCTTACCTAACCATCCCTAACATTTACACCACCTCTCCGTAGATGATTTAATTTATTAAATCCATCCATTACATCTGAAATAATATACTATCCTCTGTCAATAATTACTTAATGTTAGGATAAAACGATGGGAACATGCGCCAAGTTAACATTGCTTTTGTTCTCCTACTTTGTTTAATGTGTACAGAATTAGTTGCTCAGTTGTCAAAAACTGAAGCAAGAAGCCAAGCTATAAAGCATTTACAAAGCAATTGGGAACAATACCAACTCACAAATTCGGACCTTACAAATGTATTGGTCACCGATCATTATTATTCAAGCACCAACGGCTTGACCCACTTATATTTGCAACAAGAACACAAAGGACTGCCTGTCCTCAATGCTCGTATGCATTTTCATTTTCTAAAAAATGGAGATTTGCTACAATCTGGGGGGCAATTTATACAAAATTTAAAAGACAAGGCTCCTTCAGAAAAATCAGCCCTTACTGCTACAAAGGCTCTGGAGCAAATTATAGCTAAAGACTTAATTGAAAAAGAAAAAATAAATTTATCGGGCAGTTCTACCCAATACATTATTGACAACAATACACTTTCCAACAATCCAATTAAATTAAATTTGGCTTATCATTCGAATGAAAAAGGCGAACTTAAATTGGTTTGGGAAATTTCATATGACGAAAAAAGCCAGGAACATTGGTGGCACATTTTACTCGATGCTCAAACTGGTGAGTACCTAGTTCGTCAAGACTTGATACAACATTGTTTTCCCAATGAATCAGGTCACTGTCACAATGAACACAACACTTGTGCAACAGTGAATAACACAACACAATTTTCTCCTCCTTTTAAATTAAATGCAACTGCTACTCAAAATGCCTCTTACAAAGTATTCCCCTACCCTTTTGAAAATCCCAATCAGACACAAGCACAAATTGTACAAAATCCTTGGGAGGATGCCAATGGAATTTTAGATTTAGGCTGGCACGATGATGGCAGTGTTAGCTATCCATTTTTAAGAGGCAACAATGTGTATGTAACTTCTGACCCCAATGGAACGAATGCTCCTGGATATAGCCCCAACAATCAAAATTTTAATTTTAATTACAATGCCAATCTTTCACAATCGCCTCAATCCAATGTCGATGCGGCTTGTACCAATTTGTTTTATTGGAGCAATTTGATGCACGATGTTTGGTACCAATATGGTTTTGATGAGCAAGCGGGGAATTTCCAAAAAACCAATGGAAATCGAGGGGGCGAAGACAATGATTTTCTATTTGCTGATGCCCAAGATGGAAGCGGGTACGACAATGCCAATTTTGTTTGTCCACCTGATGGGGAAAAACCGAGAATGCAAATGTATTTGTGGTCGCCCCAAAGCAATCATTCGCTCAATGTTTTGGAGCCTATGAATGTAGCAGGTGCTTACCACATTCAAGCAGCCAGTTTTGGTCCAAGCATTCCACAAAGCCCCAATCAAATTAGCGCACGATTGGTCAAAGCCAATGATGGGAGCAATGACCCCATGTTGGCGTGCAACAACATTCAAAACAGCGCACAAATAAATGGTAAAATTGCATTGGTCAAAAGAGGCAATTGTAATTTTACAGATAAGGTCAAAAAAGTACAAGCTGCGGGTGCTCTTGCTTGTGTGGTTTGCAATACAGAAGCAGGGTTTATCAATATGCAAGGCAGTGGTTCAGGCATCAATATTCCAGCTGTAATGGTCAGCAAAGAAGTATGTGATTTGTTGTGTTCAATGAGTGACCAGAGCATTCGGATTGCCCTTTCCAAATCGGGAGGTAGTCAATACATTGATGGTGATTTTGACAATGGCATCATTGCCCACGAATATGGTCACGGTATTTCGACCCGTTTGACAGGTGGTCCATCCAACACTTTTTGTTTGTACAATGAAGAACAAATGGGGGAAGGCATCAGCGATTGGATGGCTTTGATGATGACTATGACTGAAGAGGATTATGCCGAGAAAGCTCGTAGCATTGGCACCTATGTCAAGGGACAAGGCTATGGAGGAACGGGTATTCGTACAGGCAGTTATAGTACCTCTTTTGAAATCAATGATTTTACCTATGACAATCTTTGCGATTCTCGTATCAATGTTCCACATGGTGTTGGATTTATTTGGGCGAGTGTGCTTTGGGACATCACTTGGTCTATGATTGACCGCTATGGTTTTGATTCTGATATTTACAATGGCAATGGTGGCAACAATAAAGCAATGCAATTGGTCATTGATGGATTGAAACTACAAAATTGTAGCCCTGGTTTTGTAGATGCTAGAGATGCTATTTTATTGGCGGACCAAGTGAACAACAATGGGAGCAACCAATGTTTGTTGTGGAAAGTATTTGCCAAGCGTGGTTTGGGTTTTAGTGCCGATCAAGGTTCAAGTGACGACCGTTGCGATGGAACAGCCGCTTTTGATTTACCTCCATCTTGTATGCCCTCACTCACCATCAAGCAACAAAGTACACCTTCCCACATTGTACAAAATGGCTCAGAAATTATATTTAATTTTGAAATATGCAACAATACCAACAACAATTTATACAATGTTGTTGTAAGAGATACTTTAGAGCAATTTTTAAAAATTGTAGATCATTCCAATATTCCCTTGCAATTCAATGGCAATAGATTTGAATTAAATTTAAATGTATTGAATGCTCATCAGACTTACAGTTTTTTTGTCAAAGCCAAAGTGGAATCCAATCAAGCAACTCAATTTTATTTTTCTGAAAACGACTCAAAGATTGACTCTTGGGATAGAAGCAATGCTTATGCTGCTGATAAATGGACCACTAGAACAGGGGATACTTATTCAGGCGAAAGAGTTTGGTATGCCCCCAATAGTGGCTATAAATCGGATGCCACTTTAACTTTAAAAAACCCCGTAATGGTTCAATCACCTAAAGCACTCTTATGGTTTAAACACAGATATGATACAGAATCAGGCTGGGATGGTGGTGTGGTCGAAATCTCTACTGACAATGGCAACAACTGGATGGATTTGAGCAATCAATTTTATGAAAATGGCTACAATTCTAGAATAGAAATCAATCCTGCAAGTCCCATTAGTGGCCGCCCTGCTTTTACGGGCAAGAGTGGAGAGTTTGTCACTTCCAAAATAGATTTAAGCAATTACTTTGCAGAAGAAGTACTCATTCGTTTTAGAATGGCTTCTGATTCTCTAGTGGCTGGAAATGGTTGGTACATTGACAATATATGGTTGATGGACGATGTAAGCATCGAAAATACTGCTTGGGTAAGCAATAGTCAAAACGAGCCCATTAGTGCAAGCAAAAAAGTATTGATTTCACCAGGCACCTTTACTCCTACCCCAGAAATAAGATTCAATGTCAAAGCTTTTTTAGAAGGACCATTTAATATCAACACCAATTCAATGTCAAGCGACTATTTTCAAATAGGTATTTTGCCCAACAATCAACCATTTAGGGAAGCACCTTGGCTGTACAATGGAAACGAACGGCTCAATATTTCTGAAAATAGAACAGACATCATTGATTGGGTTTTGATTGAACTTCGTCCTAGCAACAACCCCAATCAAATTGCATTTAGAAAAGCCGCCCTACTAAGGTCTGATGGTACATTGCTTGACAGTGATGGAACAGCAGGAATCCCCATCAATCCCAATCAATTGAACAACAACCAAACCTATCATTTAAGCATCAAGCATACCAGTCACATTGGGGTTATTAGTAATACAGCAAAAACAATCAACAACAGCACATTTTTTAATTTCACCATCGCAGGAGCCACAGAGAATCCTAGCCATCAAAAAAACATCAATGGTCGATATATGATGTATGGTGGAGATTACGACAAAAATGGTGTGATTAATAATTTAGATTTCAATAAATGGAGGACCAACAATGCCTTGGTCAATGTACGGGTCAGTTGGGACGGTGACGGCAATGGAGTTGTCAATAATTTGGATTACAATCTTTGGTTTGTCAATCGTAGTAGAATTGGTTCGGATATTTTGTATGATTGAAACATTGTGTTGATTACTGATTCAGATATGACATTTATTGGAGAAATGTCATATCTGAATCTACTTAACTCAACCATTTAGGTACCGCATTCGCCATTCCAGCATTATAGACAAAAATAGTGGTTTGAAAATCTTCTGAAACCTTGTTTAACCATTCTGCTATTTGGGAATGATCCTCCTCCTTTGGTAGTTGGAGTCCAATAAAAACAATTTCCGAATTAATGCTTCTTTCTTTAATAATTTCCTGAATACTTTTTTGACCTTGAAGCAATATTTCGACCTTTGCTTTTATTCTAGCTTTTGGCAATTGATTTTCAATATATTCCTTCAAGTTACTGATTTCATCTTTGTCAGAAACAATGGAAACTATTTCAATTATGTGATTTCTATAAGCTGTTGTAATATGTAATAGATAAGCCAGCAACAACATTAAGTCAGCGTTAAGTTCTTTTCCTCCCCACCAAATGGTAATTTTCTTTTCTTTTTCCTTAATTATTTTTTTACCAAATCGAACAAATAGAATGTTTTTTCCTAATCGGGCCAATTTCTTAAGATTGGCTAGTTGCTTAATCCTCCCCTCTGTGTCCTCTGACCAACCTTCCATAATCGTATTGGATTTCATTCCTGCGATGCCATGAGCTTTAGCAATTTCTTGAGTTCCACTTTTAATATCAGTAACGACATTTACTTCACAAAAAGCTTCAATGCCAAGTTCCTGAACAGATTTTTGCATTTCATTTCTTTTTTCTTCAAGTGTTGCAAAAGTTACCTGCTCATCGAGTATTACCAGTTGTGCAATTGTAAAAACGCCTTTGTTTTCGCTGATTGCAGCACCCAATTTTACAAGGGGCAGTCGATCATTGATTTCTTTTGCAAAAAGCAGTATTTGAGGACGCCAATTGCGAGGATTTATTCTTTTCTTGCTGTGATTTAGCAAGGCCTTTTTTGCAATATTTAGCCAGAATCCCGAACCTACATCCCCCCACTGTTGTTCTAAGGTACGTCGTTTTAATAAAGTAAAAATTACGCCCTCGATGATTAGTGCTATAACACAGGCTAAGGGGCTAATAAGATACATCACAAAAATAGCCCCTACAGCCCCTAATAAAGAAAGCCACCAAGGCACTTTTATTCTTGGACGGTAAGATGGCTCTGCAACAAGCACCTCAATCACTGCACTTAAATTAATTGCAGCATACAAAGTGAGAAACAATACAGAGACCAATATCGCTACAGTGTTTAAGCCTCCTAGAAATACGGCTAACAATGCAATTCCACCAGTGACCCAAGTGGCAGTTGTGGGTTGCCCAGTTTTTGATAGCTTTGAAAAAAAACTTGGAGCCAAACCATCTGCCGATAGAGCTTGTAAAAGCCTTGGGCTGTTCAAGGTGCCTCCAAATGCTGATGAAAGAATGGCTCCAATCACCGCAGGAAAAATAAAAACGCCACCTAGTAAAGCAATTTTTGTCCAGTTTTGTACTCCATTAGAAGCATTTAGCAAATCAGCACTATTAACTTTTCCAGTACTCGCAATAATTATAGGTATAAGTAAATAGAGAAATAAACAGCTAAGCACAGCACCTATAGTACCGATGGGGATAGATTTTTTAGGATCTTTCAAATCTCCACTCATTCCAATTCCAGCAGTAAAACCCGTAACTGCTGGAAAAAATACGGCAAAAACATACCAAAATCCTTTATCTGCGGTAGCATAGCTTGTGTTTAATTCGGGAAAATGCAAAGGGCCTGATAATCCGCCAATCAATAGTGCCAATATTGAAAGCCCAACAAGAATTAAAATTGGGATTTGCAATTTTAAAACCAGTGCGGCACTTTTTCCTGAAAGAAAAGTTATCAGGATAATAGTTACTGCTGTAATGGCTTGAATGGCATAACTTGGAATTGCTCCCCAAGCTTCTGGCCAAAACATAAGCAAGGCCTCAGCCAATCCAAAACAATAAAAAGTAATACTAAGCGTCCGACAAAAGTACAAGGGAATTCCAATAGCACCGCCAAACTCAAGCCCAAGACTCCTAGAAATCATAAAGTATTCACCACCTACTCCTACCGTCATATTTGTAGCTATGGCTGAAGCACTCAAAGCTGTAATAAAAGTTATGGTGCTAGCCATAAAAACAATGACCAATGTCCAAGCCAAACCAACATTTCCTACAACCCATCCAAATCGCAAATACATAACCAAACCAAGAATGGTTAAAACACTTGGGGTAAAAACTCCAAGAAAGGTTCCAAATTTTTCTTGATTGGTAGTTTCAATATCTTGAGATTGGCTTTTCATAGTTCAAATAAACTTTTTTATGTACAGAGAAAACAAACACTCTCAACAAGGGGCACAAGAAACAACATTTTACCAAAAATCACATAAAATTTGTCCTATGAATTCTACTCCCAATACCCAAAATAATTGAAGCGTAGGATGAACGGGAGGATACCATCTACGACGCCAGCACCAAACATGCGTTGGCTAACCAGATCAAGACGCAGCCTCAAAGTCACGCACGCTGCCCTATACTTATCCAACAAGTTTGTCATATATTTTAACATTTGATACTACTATCCTTTGTATTTTCACCCCTAGATAATCAATCTCAACCCAAATGTTGCATTTTAGACCTTTCTTGTATTGCTTGGCATTGTGTTTTATGATGGCATCTTGTCACCAACAAAGCCCTCATTACAAGCAATCACTCCCCTCTCCAACCCTGGGCAAAGACTTAGCCGAAGACGATGGTCCCCAAAAAAGAGAATTTGATGTTTGGTATGAAAGCATCCACAAAGCAGCTCCCGATGTGGATTGGCGTGCCATTGAAAAGGGCAATCAAATCAAATTGTACCACAAACGAAAGGCTCTAGACAAGAGCCAAAAAGCAGCGATGGAAAACCTCGCCAATGGCAATCTCATTGGGGAGTGGATTGAACGAGGTCCCAACAATCAAGCTGGTAGCATTCGGGCAGTAGATTACCATCCGATATCCAATGAACTGTACGCACTTTCTGATGGCGGGACACTCTGGAAAAGTCCACTTGATGGAAGCGACTGGCAAGTACTCAATGACGATTTGGTCTTCAATGGATTTATGTTGAGAGTGGTTGACAAGCCAACCGCCAACCAACACATTGTCGCCTCTATTGGAAAAGATTTGTGGTATTCAACTGACAATGGCGACTCTTGGACGCAATCATCGGGACTCAGTTATTATGATGACTGGGGTGTTCCTCGTAGATTGATTCGCCTACAAAATGGCGATCTTTATTATTTGGTCGAAACTTGGCTCGCTTCTCCTTGGGGAAGAGCTTATCAATTGTATTATTCCAATGATTCAGGGGAAAGTTTTTCCTTGGTCAAAAGCATCAGTTATGTCGATTTTCACGGGGTAGACATTTGGTCGCCTGTGAATAGCAATGAATTGTATTTACTAGAACGCAATGCTAAAATACATACTGTTACCAATGGAACTGCGAGCCTACTCAACAACATCAGTGGCTTGGGCAATGGCGCACGTTTTCATTTTAGTGGCTACCAAGCTAGTAGTGGTGCGCCACCTGTTTTTTATGCTTTGGTTGATAAGAATGATTTGTACAAATCTATTGATATGGGAGCCAATTGGACCTTCCAAGGCACTACTTCTAAAGAAGCCTGGGATGTGGGATTAATGGCAGACCCATTCATTCCCAATCAATTGTATTTTGGAGAAGTAGAATTTGTCAAATCGCTCAATGATGGAGCCAATTGGAGTATTCAAAACAATTGGTGGGATTACTACAGTCTGGGATTGGATTACATACACGCCGACATTATGAGCATTGATGCATTTGTCAAAAGTGACGGGACGCCTTTTGTTTTGGTATCTGACCACGGTGGATTGCACATCACTTATGATGGTTTTCAATCGACTGAGTTTATTAGTTTTGAGAATTTAAACAATACCCAACACTATTTCTGTCGAACCAATTCTAGCGATCCTGCCATCATCATTGGAGGGACACAAGACAAGGGATTGATTCGTACCACCGAAAGCAATCCCAATGCTCAAACGGGCTTTGCACACGTCATTACAGGGGATTATTTACAAATGGAATTTTGCAATTACGAACAGAGTTATTGGGCTGAATATCCAGATGGAGATATGAGCTTTTTCTCTAGAACCAATGGTGGTTTAATTCAAGCTTCCTATGTTTTAGAAGGCAATGATTTTCAATTGTGGAGTGTGCCAACTGCCCCAACTGCTGTACAAAATGATCACGCTATTTTACTAGGTGGTGGTCGCTTGGGTGGTGGCAGTGGCTCTTACCTCATCAAACTTGATGCAGTACCCGACGGTTCTGGGGAACATACCCTAAACAGTAGTCAATTCAATTACAATTTTAAAAGCAACTCCTTGACAGGCAATGCCAACATTAGTGCCATTGCCACCACGCCACTCGATACAGACCGTTATTATGTGGCTACTTCAGATGGGACTTTCTTCTATTCCAATGGTGGTAATTTTTGGAACAACACCAGCAGTTTTTCAGGTCCTTCCAATCAGTATTTGTTTGGGGCTTGTATTGCTGTATCTCCACTCAATCCTGATGTAATTTATTATGGAGGAAGTGGCTATTCTAATCCTGCTGTCTACCAATCAACCGACGGAGGACAAAGCTTTGATCCAATAGACAATGGTATGCCCAATACTTTTGTTTACAAAATGGCTGTCAATGAAGATGAAAGTTTGGTCTTTGCGGCAACAGAATCGGGGCCTTATGTCTATGTTGCTGCCGACAATATGTGGTACGATATGATGGGAATGGGAGCCCCTCAACAAACATATACAGATGTACAATATTTGCCCCAAATCCAAACAGTCCGTTTTTCTACTTATGGTAGAGGTGTTTGGGACTTCAGATTGGGAGATGTGATGTTTGCCAATACTTGCAATTTCACCGTAGATTTAAACCTCATTACTCAAGATACTTGTGCTGGAGCGACTCAAACCATTGTTGCCACACTCAATGGCTTGAATCCCAATGATGCCATCTTCAATTGGAGCAATAGTCTAGGCAACAATGATACAGTAGATGTTGTACTCAATTCTTCTTCAACTTACACACTAAGTGTTATAGATGCAAATACAGGCTGTTTGGTTAAAGAAGACATTACTGTCAGAGCTAGTACCGAGGGAGCTTGTAAGGAATACTGTTTTGCTACGGCACAAGATGGAACAGGAGCCGACTACATTAATTATGTGTCTCTCAACACCCTCTCCAACAATTCTGGTAAAGAAGGTTATGCCGACTTTACCAATTTAAGTACCCAACTCAATTTGGGTGAGGACTATACATTAGAGGTTGGACTAAATTATGCTTTTACGGCTGATACTGTTTTTGCTTGGATTGATTACGACCACAACCTTGAATTTGAAAGTCAAGAATTGATTGTCATGTCAGACTTTGACAACAACGACATCAGTAGTGCGACCTTTACTGTTCCTAGTACGGCAACACCAGGCACTACCCGCTTGCGTGTACGGAACATTTATGGAGGACTCAATGCGGTAGCGGACCCTTGTGAGGCTTATTTTGGAGAAGTAGAAGACTATACAGTGGAGTTGGTCGGTGGAGTGGAAGCGGTGCTTGAAGCGAAGGTGTTTTTAGAGGCTTGTTATGATGTCAATACGGGCGAAATGAAAACGGATTTGTACCAAGAAAATTTACTCCCACTGAACCAGCCTTATGACATTGCTCCTTGGAATCACAGTGAAGCGGTCAGCGTTCCCAATGCTGCTGCTTTCCCTACAAATACTGTCGATTGGGTATTGGTAGAATTACGCCAAGGAATGCCTATTTTGTCAGGCCCTTTGCCTGCAAGTACTTTGGCTGAGTCACACGCCGCTTTGTTGTTATCTGATGGTAGCATTGTTTCAAGCGATGGAACACCGCTTAAATTTAACAATGTAGAATTGGGACAAAACTATTATTTGTTGATTCGCCATAGAAATCACTTGGACATTGTTTCTGGTAATGCGCTCGCAGGTGCTGACAATATGATTTATGATTTTACACTTGGGCTTGAACAAAGTTTTGGAGTCTCCCAACAAAAATTGAGTACTGACGGAAAAGCGATGATGTTTGCGGCTGACTTTAATATAGATGCTTCCATACAAATTAGCGATTACAATAGATGGAAAGCCATTCCTGCTGTATTGGATACCTATTCTTTAGAAGATGCCAATATGGATGGGGTTATTCAAACCACCGACTATGATGTTTGGTACGAAAATCGTTCGGTCAATGGTATTACAGAAGTTAGATTATAAAACAAAAAAAGTGCGGCAATTGCCGCACTTTTTTTGTTTGTTTAATTTATTAATCTGCTTATAAGCCTTTCGTCATTTCTACCAAATCAATAAACTCACTCTTAAATCCATAAGGATCAAAAGTACTGGCTCCACTCGACCAATTTTGAATCAAATCATAGCTAGTATTGCCTTTGTATTCTGAATCTCTCAACAACAAAGCATAAGAAGCCGTCGATGCTGCAAAACGCATATTATCGCTAGACTCTCCAAAATTGTGACCAGTGTCTTTGATGGGCAGAGTCATCAAAATGCTGTTGTCTTCGTCAGGTAGTTTGTATCTAAAATCAATGGTAAAAGTATTGATGCCTATGGAATTGGTGTTTTCCTGCATCACCAATTCGTAGAGAGCGGTAATGCTTTGTCCCGAACCAATTTCCCCAGCATCTTTGGTGTCGTCTTCAAAATCTTCGGTTTCTAATAAGCGGTTTTCATACCCAATCAAACGGTATTGGCTGACAACCGACTCATTGAATTCAACTTGAACTTTTACATCTTTGGCAACGGTATAAAATTTAGCAAACTCATCTACAAAAACCTTGCGTCCTTGGTCGATGTCGTCTATGTATTCAAAATTGCCATTTCCGTGATTGGCAAGTTGCTCTAACATTCCTTCGTTGAGGTTGCCACTTCCAACGCCAATACTGGTAAAAAACACACCCGATTCTCTTTTTTCTTCAATCAAGGCAATCAAAGCATCTGTGTCATAAATGCCTATATTAAAATCGCCATCGGTAGCCAAAATAATTCGGTTATTTCCTCCTTCTATATAGTTCGCCTCTGCTATGTCATAGGCTGTATACAAACCATCTGCACCATTGGTTCCTCCCCCAGTACTCAAAGCATCAAGAGCGGCTAAAATAGTAGATCTATCTGTACCTGCCGTTGATTCTAAAATCACATCAGATGAACCAGCATAAGTCACAATTGACAAACGGTCTTCGTCTTTCATTTCCTCCACAAACAATTTCATACTTTCTACAACCAAAGGCAATTTATTAGGACTATTCATTGAACCCGAAACATCTACCAACAATACAAAGTTCGCAGGAGGCAATTCGTATCTGTCCATCTCTTTTCCTTTGATGCCAATGCGAATCAATTTGTGTTCTGTATTCCAAGGACAATCACTCACTTCTCCATTTAGGGCAATAGGGTGCGCTCCCCCTTCGTCTGGATAATCATAATTAAAGAAGTTGACAAACTCCTCGGTACGAATGGCATCGGCAGGGGGCATATTGCCATTTTCTATAAATCTTCTGGCATTGCTATAAGAGCCACCATCGGCATCAATGGAAAAGGTCGAAATGGCTTCGTCGCTTACATTGACAAATGGATTTTCAACTATTTCATTGTAGTTTTCTCCTGGAGTAGGCGGAGGTGTATAAGAACCAGAATAGGGGCTCATATTTCCACTATATTCTTCTGAATTAGAATCACTAGTATAAGACAAGTCTCCTTGGTCAAAATTGTCATTGTTGACACGATCCTCTGTTTCTGTTTTAGAACAGGAACTTACCACACCTACCAATAAAAATGCAGTAATTATTAAATATAAATTTCTCATAGGGATGTTCTTTAAATTTACAAGTGAAAACGTTAACATTTTTTAAGGGGTTGCCTGCCTTGACTAATAAAAATAAAAAAATGACCTAAATCATCTTTAGAAGCAAGCTATATCATTGATAAATTGCTCCCAATATGTGAATTTGCCATTAAAAGTATCTTAGCATCCTTATGTGTCACCTTATAAAAAAGAAACCAATGAAAAATCAATTACTAATACTTATCAGTTTACTTTTGGGTTTTGTCAATCTTCAAGGGCAAGTTGACCAAGCCCAACTTCCCCAAAGAAGTATAGGCGTGGGCTATTTTGGCGAATTTTTGAATCATCCTGGATTTGTTTTATCCTATGACCACAGTGTTGCCAAGTTTCCAACAGACAATCAACTATTGATTAGAATGAATGCCATTTATTATTGGCATAAAACAAACAAACACAACTTTTTAATTTTTCCTGAGCTTGTCTATCGAGAAGTTGGAAGTAGTGGCTTTTACGGTGACTTGATTGGGGGTATTGGTTGGATCAATCGCAATCCTGCCGAAAATTCGACTACTTACAGAAGCAGCCAAAGAGAAAGAAATTCCTGGCATTATTTGACAGCAAGTTTTGGAGTTGCTGTTGGTAAAATACAAACATTAAACAATGGCAATTTATTGCTTGCCTCTATTGGTGTAAAAGGCATTTACCAATATCCCTTTAAAGAAGCATGGATCATTTCGCCAATCCTCTTTGCTCAAGTACATTATCAATTAAAATAAGGATACCAATTTATGATTATTTTTTTAAGAACACTCCTATTTATATTGGTTTCTTTAATGTTACTATGGGGAGGTACTAGCATAGTCACCCAAATAATTGGCAATGCTGAAACCAGCTATGTAACAACTAAAAACAATTCTCCTAAAAAGGTTTTGTTTGTTTACAAAGCAGATCCTTTCTACAATTTGGATCAGCAAATTTGTCAAAGCTTAGCCGAAGGCTTGAGCGAATTGGGCTATAGCTCAAGCATTGTTACTACCAAAAATTTTGAGCCCTCTCTAGCCAAAGCCAATCTATATGTTTTTTGTACCAATACTTACAATTTTGCCCCAGACTGGGACACCAAAAAATTCATCCAAAACAAAATTAATCTTAAAGGCAAAAAAACTGTAGCGATCACTTTGGGAGCAGGCACAACTGCAAGAGCCAAACGGCTCCTCGAAAAAAGCATACAACAAGCAGGTGGAGAAATCATTGCTTCTAAAGAATTTTGGCTGATGCGCCCCAATGATGAATCAAGAATGGATGAAGACAATGTAACAGTTGCCAATGAAATAGCCAAAAATTGGGCAACAGATATTGTTCAAAAAATAAATGCTTTTTAATGGTTTTGAACGGAATGTTTGGAGCTTCGTAGGTTCGTTTGTCCCCGCTATCCGCTGCAAGTTGTAGATGTCCTCGATGCATCGGGACATCTACAAGCTTTCCGCTGCTATCGGGCGTATTTTATTTTGCTTACTTCTTCGTCTCAAATACGTCATTCCAGAAGCCTACGGCTATCTGGAATCTCCCGTTTTGTATTCAAATCTTGTATTTAAAGGAATTACATTTTCCATTCCCTGTTCGGGCGAATGTTTATTTATACATACGTTTTCGCCCATTTCGGGATTGCCACCAGTTCATAATTTGTAGGAGAAAATTCGTGAATTTTCTCTACGGGATTTGTACATCTCACTTTGCCCAATTCACAATTTATAACTAGGGGTGTTAAGAATAATTTTTCAACAAAAAATCATAGTCATTTTGTGTACATTCTTGACCCAACGGGGTCATACATTTATAAGAAAAATGTTAATTTTTTTTCTTAACACCCCTAATTTATAACTCATAATTTACAATTAAATTCAGCGTCGGATGAGCGGGTGGATGAACGCTTGTACGAAGGACTAGGTATGCGTTGGCTAACCAGCACTCCCGCAGCCTCAATGCCAATGACGTTGCCCAATAAAAAGCTTTAAAGACTTGTTCAGTGGGGACAGATTGGAGTGAAAATTGAGTTATTTCCGACCATATATAGCCTTTTGAGGCAGCATAGCCAAAGCTACGTGACCGAAAAAAGACCTAATGTGGGAAGGAAAGAGCCATTTTTCGCCCAATATGAATCCCGCTGAATAAGTCTAATAATTAATCCTAACAAAAAGCGTTAGTTTGATAAGCTATTGTATTTTTGCAACATGATTAAAGTAGGCATTTTTTTTGGTGGCCGTTCGAGAGAACGTGAAGTATCTTTTGCGGGTGGTCGAACTGTATACGATAATTTGAACAAGGCTTTGTTTGAGCCAATTCCCATTTTTGTAGATAATTGGGGCAATCTCATTTTGTTGGATTGGCAATACATCTACAAAGGAAGTATTCGAGATTTTTATCCGCCTAGTGATTTCATTCCACAAGCCAACAAAGACATTCAAATATATGCGGATTCTTTGGGAGATTTGTCACAAGAGGAGCAAGACCAACTCCTAGCAGAAATTGGACAGAAACTCACCCTAGATGCACTCAAATCGCACATTGATTTTGCATTTTTGGCACTCCACGGTAGTTATGGCGAAGATGGTAGTATGCAAGGCATACTTGATTATTTGGGCATTCCTTATTCAGGTTCTGGAATCCTTGCCTCGGCCATTGGAATGAATAAGTCTTTCCAAAAAGAATTGTTTAGAGAAAAGTCTTTTGGGCAAACTCGTTTTCAGACGATTACTAGAAAAGAATGGTTTGGAGGCAGCAAGAAAAAAATATACGAACAACTCAAAAAAAACATCGGCATTCCATTGGTCAGTCGCCCCGCCAATCAGGGTTCCTCTATTGGAGTAGGCATATTGATGAAAGACGACTATAAGCAGTTTTGCGAAAATATGGATTTGGGCTTCTTTTGTCAGACCATCACCAAAAAGTTTTGGACCAAATTGGACGAAACCCAAAAGACAGCTTGGCTGCGAGAAGTGTGCGATCTGCGTTCCAATATTGGCTTGCCACTCAACATTGGTTCAGATGCCATTTATACTCCTGCGGCTTTAGAAAGGTATTTAGATGAATATTTTGCCCAAAATTCTAAGAGCATCCGTATTGAAGCCAATGATGGGGAGAACGAAGTCTTACTAGAAGAATTTATAGATGGGAAAGAGTTTTCTTGTATCGTCATTCGCAATGAGAATGGCAAGGCGATTGCCCTACCCCCAACGGGCATTGTCAAGGGGAAAGAAATATTTGATTATCGTTCTAAGTATTTGCCAGGGATGAGCCGCAAGGTCACCCCCATTGATTTGAGCAACAAAAAAATCAACTCCATTCAGGAACGTTGTATTGAATTGTTTGAGTTTCTCAAATTTGATGTCTATGCCAGAATTGACGGATTCATTCAAGCCAATGGCAAAATCATCCTCAACGATCCCAATACGACTTCTGGTATGTTGCCTTCTTCTTTCTTTTTTCACCAAGCGGCAGAGATTGGCCTCAATCCTTCTCAGTTTTTGACCTATCTCATCCGCCAGTCTTTGGCAGAACGTCATTATAGTTTGTGGGGCAATCCTCGATACAAACAACTGTTGACACAATTGGACGAAGCATTGGAACAATTCAAACAAAGTGCTCAAAAACAATTGAAGGTTGGTGTGATTTTGGGTGGTTATTCCTCCGAACGACATATTTCGGTTGAAAGTGGACGCAATATCTATGAAAAATTGGCATCTTCTACCAAGTACGAACCCATTCCTATCTTTTTGACAGGTAAGGCAGGAGATTATAAATTGTACCAAATCCCCATCAATTTACTTTTGAAAGACAA
The DNA here is from genome assembly GCA_020631035.1 of Chitinophagales bacterium. Lineage (GTDB taxonomy): Bacteria > Bacteroidota > Bacteroidia > Chitinophagales > UBA2359 > JAHDGP01. Next base: position 15,922 of record JAHDIA010000009.1, read on the forward strand.
TGCCGATGACATAGCTGACAAAATCAAAAAATTCAAAAAACATCCCATTACCGAGTCGCTCAAAAAAGAGTGTAAAAACCTACGCAACAAATATGGCAATGTGGCAACTGCCCTAGAGGCTCCCAAACTGCTTCCTCTCAAATCTTTAAAGACGAAAGTAGACTTTGCCTTTATTGCCCTCCACGGACGACCTGGAGAAGATGGAGAATTGCAAGCACAATTTGAAAAAATGGGCATTCCTTTCAATGGTTCACCCTCACACAGTGCCGCCATTACCATTGACAAATACGCCACCAACCAATTGTTGAAAGAGGCTGGTTTTTGTATTTCAGACCAATTGTTGACCACCAAGGAAAAATGGAAAAAGGCCAATGAAGCGGCACTCGAATCCATTTTCGAGATGACCTCTTTTCCTTTGATTGCCAAACCTGTAGACGATGGTTGTAGTTCAGCCGTCAAACTGTTGCACAATCAAAATGAATTGGATGCTTTTGCCGACCTCATATTCCGAAGAAGCAAAAAAATTGATGCCAGCAATGCCCATACATTGCAATTAAAACCCAATGAAGAGTTTCCTCGTAAAGAAGTCTTTCTGGTAGAAGAATTTACCACAGCAAAAAATGCCAAGCATTTTCTAGAAATTACAGGTGGTTTGTTGAGCCGTTGGGAAAATGGCAAAATGGAATACGAAGTATTTGAACCATCAGAAACCTTGAGCAGCAGTAGCATTTTGTCTTTAGAGGAGAAATTCTTGGCTGGTGAAGGGCAAAACCTGACCCCTGCTAGATTTTCGAGCAACCGAGCTGAGAGCAAACTCATCTCTTTTAATGTGAGAGCCGACCTTTTGAAGGCAGCCCAAAAGCTTAAAATTGAAGGATATGCCAGAATTGATGCTTTTGTGCGTATTTTTGAGGACGGAAAGGTAGAAACCATTGTGATTGAGGCCAATTCTTTACCAGGAATGACGCCTGCAACGGCTATTTTCCACCAAGCAGCTCTCAATGGATACAAACCTTATGAATTTATTGACCAAATCATACAATTTGGTCTAGAGAGAGTTAAATAGAAGCATTAATGCGTTAAAATAACATCATCAAACTAGGAAAAAAACAATGCGGACTTTTTTCATCAATATCATCCTTTTATTGCTCTTTTTTGCCCTATTATTTTGGGGCATTTCTTGTGGCTTGCAAAAATACACCCGACAAGGAGAGAGCATTACTGTTGCCGACTTTAGAGGAATGACAGTAGAGCAATTGGACGATTACATCAAAAACAAGCCCTTGCGTTATAAGATTGTGGATTCTACCTATGTGAATGGCAAATTGCCTGGCACCATTATAGAGCAAAATCCCGAACCCGATGCAAAAGTCAAACGCAACAGACGGGTATACCTCACCATCAATGCCAAGGTTCCCCCTAAAACAAAGATGCCTGATTTACTGGATTCTTCGCTCAAAAATGCCAAAATTCAGCTAGAAAACAATGGTTTATTGTTGGGCAATACCACCTATCAGCCTTGTATTGGTAAAAATACAGTCGCTGAGGTAAGTATGAATGGAGAAACTGTCAAAGCAGGCGACGAAATCTTTAAGGGTAGCAAAATTGATTTGATTTTGTGTGATGGCATTGGCAACAAACCCATCGAAATCCCCGATTTGGTCGGTTTTACCTTTGTTGAAGCAGTGACCGTCCTTCGATTGTCAGAATTGAGTACAGGAGCGGTAATTTTATCTGATGATTTAGACTACAAAGAGGCTGGTTACGTTTATAAACAGAATCCACCCGCAACTGGATACAATACCATTAAGATTGGGGAACCTGTGGATCTATTTTTACAAAGAGACCCTATTGTACTAGGTGAAGAATCTTTTGACTTTGACATAGATGACAGCAATCCAAATGGTGTCAATGGAACCATCATTGATTTTAACAATCCAAATGGCGTACCTAGAGAAGCTGGATTCAATTCTTTTCAAAATGAAACAATAGAGGACGCAGGTGAAGAAATTGACCCTGATCAAATCATTGATTTTAACAATTTACAAAATGCGCCTGACGCAATAAAAAAGAAAAACACCCAACCAGCTGCTGCTGGTCAAAATGATACAATTGAATAAAATGCATAAATACTTATACTTACTGCTTTTTCTATCTTGTCTTGGAGTAACTGCCCAAGAAGTATTGACACCATTAGCAAGCAATCCTGCTTATAGAGATTTTATCGAATCACACTTTAAAGATGGTAATGATATTCTCGACTTATGCAATGCCAGTGTTTTTGAGGCCAATATAGCCGAAACTGTGCTGCCCACTTGCGCCCAATCTGACGGCTCCATCACCGTTGCCATCAATTCTATAGATGAGGACTTTACTTTTTTCCTCAATGGAGACGAGGTTGGTACGAGTACTGTCCCTTCTTATACTTTTGAGAACTTAGAGGCAGGACCACAATTGTTGAAAATTGTGGGTTCAAGTGGTCGAAATTGTGAGCTTTTCACCACACTCAACAATGCTGATACAGAAGACATCATCTCTGATTTGTTTGTATTTTATCCAGCATTTTGTGGTAGAGGATTGGTGGAGAAAAAGCCTCGTACAGGTATTCCAACTTACAATGTATACAACGATCAAGACAGTCTTGTAGCTTCTTTTTTCTTGTTTACCTTTGATTTGTTTCTAGAGCCTGGCAATTATTATATCCAAGAGCAAGGAGCAGGAGATAGTTGTAAAGCTTATATCTCTTTTACCATAGAACAAGAACCTTTTAATTCTTTGCCTTTTGTAGAAGATTTTTCTACCAGCTTAATCTATCCAGATGAGCAAAAATGGGCAGACCGTCAAGCCTATGTCAATCGCACTTTTGCCAAGAACCCCTACACTTTGGGAGTTGCCACTTTGGATGGTTTGGACGAAAATGGTTTCCCATATACTGTCAGTAACTCTTTGGTAGATGGCTCAGCCGACACTTTGACCTCACAGCCATTTTGTATCAATGGACTGGCGAGCAGCGACTCTGTTTACCTGAGTTTTTTGTTTCAATCCAGTGGTATTGGTGATACTCCCGACCTGCCCGATTCTTTGATGGTCGAAATAAAAGATAGCAAAGACAACTGGCACCGTTTGTGGATTACGGGAGGTGACGATCCTGATATTTCTACTGAAGATTTTACACAAGTAGTGCTTCCCATTGTAGATGATACGACTTTTACCGAAGACCAAACTTTTTTCTATGATGGTTTTCAGTTTAGATTTAGAAATTATGCGACCATTACAGGACTCAACGACCCTTGGCACATCGACTATATAAAACTCGACCAAAACCAGAGTTTTGCCGCCAGCAATATCAACAATGATTTTGCCCACGCACTCGATATGTTGCCTTTACTCAAGCGTTACCAAGCAATGCCTTGGGAGCAATTTTACGAATTCCAAGCCAAAGAATTTGTAGACTCTTTGCGTTTCTTCTTCCGCGTCAACGACAATGACCCCAATACCAACGCAGATTTGTCTTACGATATTTATGAATTATGTAACGAGATTCCTATCGAAAGCAACGAAAATGCCCTCAATGTCGCTGGTCCTATCAATCAAATCAATAGCCAAGACCTTCCTCTTTTGGGCAATACCCTACCCGACTTATCTGTCAACAAAGCAGAAGACGAAAACATCATTGTTCGTTGTGATTTGGTCTATCAGACCGATAATGATTTTAATGAACAAAACGATACCTTGCGTTACAACCAAATATTTGCCAATTATCTTGCCTATGATGACGGTTCTGCCGAAGGAGCTTATGGGATGTTGGGCAATGGCGCACAATTGGCGGTACAATTTGATGTCAATAAACCAACCGTTCTCAAAGGGATACAAATATATTTCACCCACATTGTCGGCGATGTTAGTTTCAATACCTTTGACATCATTGCTTGGGACAAAATTGACAATGACAATGGTTTTGACATTGCAAGAGAAGACTCTATCGTTGCCACACGCTTCAATTTGACACCTTTGTATACTGGCGAAATAGGTGGCTTTACCACTTACTTATTCGACGAAGAAGTAATGGTGCAAGATACCTTTTATGTAGGTTTGCGTCAAGACGATGCAGACATTCTCAACATCGGTTTCGACCTCAACAGCTTAGAGTTGGATGGTTTCTTCCTCAACGAAGGCGACACACTTGGCAATGATACCATTTTTGACTTTGCACACATTTATGAAAAGGGCAAAACCTTTACCAATGCCAACGGTATCTGGCTCGAAAAAATCATTCCAGGCGCAGCAATGATTCGCCCCATTTTGGGTCCACAAGATGTATGGCAAACAGGCTTGGACGAACTCGAAGGCAATCAAGCCAATGTGAGCATTTATCCAAATCCAAGCGATGCTTACATCCAAATTCAATCCAATGAATTGCCTGCTCGCTACCACACCAAAGTCTTCGATTTTTCTGGCAAACTCTTGTTGTCCGACAACACCTCTGCCACCCAATTAAATGTCAAGGACTTCCCAGCGGGTATGTACTTCCTACAAATCAGCGATGCCAATGGACGCATTTTGGCTGATAAGAAATTTGTAAAACACTAAAGGAATTTAGAATGTGGAGTTTAGAGTTACGAATGCAGGATTTGATTCTACATTCGTAACTCTACATTCTAAATTTGTATTTTTGGGGCAAGGTGCGTGGCTTATGGCTACGTTCACCTGCGGTTCGGCGTTCCGATTAAGCAGCGCATGTTTTTCCTTTCATACAAGCGTTTATCCTCCCCGCTCGTCCTGCGCTTCTTTTTAATTGTGAGTTGTAAATTGGCAAACTACTTCCTGTTCCATTCACACAAACCAAAAAACCACAATTTGCACCATTACCTCTCAATGACCTCAATCATATACTCCATTGACAAACGTCATTTTAATCCCTAATGCCATCCATTAACTTTGAGGTATTGTTAAACTAAATACTTCTAGACGTGAAAGAATTTAAAAAATGGATGATCGCACTAGACAATAGCGAAACTGATGATTCTATCCTCAAATTGTTGAGTTTGTTGTTTCGCTACCACCAGCCTGACAAAGTTTACTTCGTTCACGTTGTTCCCAGCCTCGACGAGTATTACATAGATTTCATACAAGAACACCGAGCTGATTTTTTGGAAAAGCGCAAGTCATTGGACGAAGTTTTGACTGAAGAATTTCAGAAAAAGATAAACCAATACTTCGCTGATTTAACGGATAAACTAGACATCGTTATTGAAGTACTCGAAGGCAATCCACTCCAACAACTGCTACACCGAGCCGAAATCAAATACATTGATTTGTTGGTTGTAGGTCACAAAGAATCAAGTTGGGGCAGTGGTATTACTTCAAAGGCATTGTGTAGAAACTACAAAGGCTCGATGTTGTTTGTTCCCAAGAAAGAAAAATGGAACATTCAAAACTTAATTGTTCCCACAGATTTTTCAGACGATTCAGCCCTCGCACTCCAACAAGCCAACGACTTTTCAGAATTTAAAATGGGCTGCGCTGTAAAATGCCTTCATATCTTTGATGTAAGCTATTTTTTAAACTTAGATGCATTGATAGACGAAGCGCAATACGAATTTGATTTGCGCAACAAGCTCACTGATAATTGGAAAAAATTCACACAGAAACACCAGATTGATACAGAAGAAATAAAATTCACCCTTTATAAAAAAGACCGTCGGCATATATCGTATTCGATTGCCGAGTTTGCCGAACAATTTGACTACCCATTGCTTATTCTTGGTGCAAAAGGGCACACTCAACTTCAATTGGCTTTGTTGGGCAGTACAACTGAACGCATCTTACAATACGAGAAAAAGTTGCCCATTTTGGTTATTAAATAACCTCTATATAAAAACAAATAATATGAAGAAGCTACTTATAACAATCATCACAATGAGTATATGGGGTTCTATGTGTACATTGCAAGCCCAAACAGAAGACAAGCAGTACCCTTATAAGAACTCACTAAGAATCAGCCCTTTCCAATTTGCCAATTCAGCGTTTCAACTAAATTATGAACGCTATTTCAATGATAGGAGATCGAGTATTTTGCTAAGTCCTGCTTTATTGCTTAGAGAGAATGGCAACGAATCGCTCTTAGGCTTCAAAGGATTGGTTCAATATCGTTTCTATTTAAGCCATTTGAAAAAAGGCATTAACAAAACTTGGGGATTTTACAATGTAGGATTTTACTTTGGCGGCTACTCACAATTTATTTACGCTAATGAAGAATACTTCGGAGCTTATTACAACAACAATAATGGAGAGTATTATGAAGGTATTTATGAAAAAGATGTTGTCTCTATAGAAGGGGGAGTGATGACAGGTATTCAAATTGATATATTTCCTCGTTTGATTGTAGATGTGTTTGTAGGGGGAGGTGTCAAATATGCAGATATAACAGATGAAATAGAAAAATATGTTCCAGAAACCAATATTTACAGAGAAACATATGGTGTATTGGATAGAGAATATACAGGAGTCAACCCTAAAGGTGGATTTCAAATTGGATTTAATTTTTAAACAATAAAAGCTTAAAAACATGTTAGAAAATAATAACAATTTTAAAGGAATATGGTTGGACAATAGAACCGCTTACATTGTCAGTTATGATGGAAAAAATGAAGCGGTCGAAAAAATAGAATCGGGTGTACCTGAGTTTCATGTACACGGAGGCTCTCGCTCTTCTACCCCCTATGGTCCACAAGAAGCTGTATCAGAGCAAAAGTATCTTGAAAAAAAGAAGCATCAATTTGAACAGTATTATACTACACTAATTGATAAAGTAAAAGATGCAAATGGTGGCTGGGGCATTCGTAAAGTTATTAAAGAATG
>JAHDIA010000655.1 GCA_020631035.1 Chitinophagales bacterium
TCCAAGCCTTAGGGTAGCCGCAAGGGCTACCCGTACAGGGCTTTCCATTGCAATCGGGCGTAATATCGGTTCTAGTGGTGCTTCGTTGGGGCGTTTTTTCTGTCCGCTTCATGCTGGGCTTCTTGGCCGAACCGCAGCCAAAACGTAGCCTAGAACCAATGACGTTGCACCATAAATAAACAATTTCTCATCAAAATCATTATCTTGGAAAAGAAACCATAAAATTTGATGAGATGAAAAGATTTTACATTTGTTCTTGTTTGTGTTTGTTTAGTTTATTCGCCTTTGCTCAGGAGGCTGTGCTAGACAGTTTGATGCACGATGGATTGCTGCGGTATTATTATGTGTATGCTCCTAGTAGTTATGATGGGGAAACTGCTTTGCCTTTGGTGATGAATTTTCACGGGCGAGGATCGAATGCTTCTCAGCAGCGTTTGTATACTGGTATGAACGATGTGGCAGAGGAAAACAATTTTATTGTGATTTACCCTGAGGGAACAAAGGTATTTGTGCCTGGTGAAAATGGGGAGCCTGATGAATGGGTGACTCATTGGAACAATCATTTTGGAACGGGTGTGGATGATTTGGGTTTTGCCAATGCGATGATTGATAAAATGCATGAAGATTATAATATTAATTTGAGACAAGTGTATTCGACAGGTATGTCGAATGGTGGATATATGAGCTATATGCTGGCATGTGAATTGTCGGAACGCATTGCAGCCATTGCTTCGGTAACAGGTGCGATGACTTATGTACAAATTGAGAATTGTAATCCCAATCGGGCAATGCCCGTGATGCAAATTCATGGGACAAATGATGATGTGGTATTTTTTGCAGGTTCAACTTTTCATCCATCTATTACAGAAGGGGTAGAGTATTGGGCTGAAAACAATGGATGTACACTGGAATCAATACAAATTCCAGTTCCTGATGCAGTGCCCGAAGACAATTCTACAGCAATATTGAATATTTATGGATCGTGTGACGATAATGCAGAGGTGCATTATTATGTGTGTGAAAATGCTGCACATACCTGGCCCAATGGGGGCTTTGATATTGGACCAACCAATTATGACTTTAATGCATCAGAGATCATTTGGGACTTTTTTAAAAAATATCAGCTTCCTGAGGAAGATACGATTTCGCTTGGTTTGAGTCAATTGAGTCAGCAAAGAGTGATTGAAATGTATCCCAATCCTGTAGAAGATGTTTTACAGATTGAAGTAGAAGAAGCTATTATGGAATGGGTTCGAGTGTGTGATGTACAAGGTAAAGTATTGTTTGAAGAGAAAGTAATGCAAGATCAATGCTATCTAGATGTCCACAATTGGGAGTCTGGGTTGTATTTGTTTGCAGTATGGGTAGAGGGAGCATGGCAGTATCAAAAAATTTTGAAGGAGTAAAATAGGATAAAATGTAAAAGAAAAAAGGTCAAGCTCAAAAAGCTTGACCTTTGTAGTGTAATTAATGAAAATTGTAAAATGGTTCAGTGTTAGTGAGTGAGTATGTGTAAATGTTAATTGTCAAAGAATTTTAGTCTTCGTTCTTTGAAAATTTTTGTTGAATAGAGCTGATTCTTAAACAAGCTATTCAGTCGCCTTTGGCTCCCTACTATTTGTTTAAGAATCACTCTCCAAAAATTGTCAAAGAACCTAAAAAGAAGAAGCCACTACTTATGTGGAATTAGTAGCGGCTTACAGTGGTGGTTAAACGTATCCTATTTTCTGTTTAGGGATTTGAGTTTATTGATACGCTAACAGGAACACATTGTACAGGAGGACAACATTCAATCTCTGTGATAACTACAGGACAACAAGGGCTTCCAATACAAGATCCGATTACACCGCCATCAAGTGTATAAGTATAAGTACCTGGGGCAGTTACAGTATAAGAGGCGAACATTGCGCCAGTGATGGGATTCCCATCAAGGTACCATTGATAATTGGTATGACCCGCTGGAGCTTCTAATAAAATATTGATTGTTTCGCCTTCACAAACTTCGATTGGAGTACTCACACAGGCAGATCCTATATCATCTTCTGTAGGAGTGCCATTGCTAGGAGTAGAATCCAAATCTATTTCGTTGGCAGCAGTAATTTCTGCTTCGTTGTATATAACACCATCCTCAACAACAGTTACAGTAATATCCAATGTTTCTATTGCTCCTACTGGTAAGTTACCAATGTTCCAAATTGTTCCATCAAATGTTCCTTGAGACGCAACATGGGTCCCAGCATAAGATACATTGGCTGGAAGATTATCGGTTACTTGTACCCCTGTCATATCGCCAGTACCTTCGTTGGTAACAGTAATGGTGAAGACAATTTGATCTCCCACATTGGCTGTGGCTGTATTGACTGTTTTGTCAAGGGCGGCATCGTATACTGCACAACTAGCAGTCAAGGTTTCCATAAAGAAACAGCTCATTGGCGCATTAGGGTCGGACGAGATAGTAAACGTGACTGATTGGTCAGCGTCCCCTTCATTAATTGTAAAGCTGCTTCCTGTTCCTTGATCATTGGTAATGGTTAAATCTCCACATAGATCTGTGATGCTAATGGTACAATCATTATCTATTACAGCATAATCTGTACCTTCTTGAGGAATAGGATATATAGTAAATGTTCCATTTGAAGGACTTACTAAAGTATCGCTAGGTTCGTTGCTAGGCAAGCAAATCAAAACTGCTTCTACATTGGGCTGTAATGGTGTACAACCATCTACTGGTGCAAAACTGTAGGTCAAAGAAGGATCGGTACCAGCTTGCAATACACCATCTACATACCAGTTGACGAGAAAGTCGGTACCAGCTACTCCATATTCTGTTTCAGCTGTATAAGTTAAATCAATGGGGGTACCCATATAACAATAATCACCAGCGTGGTTGTCGGTCATTCCTACAAACTGAGGACAAATATCGAAGTTGATAACTCCTAAACTGATTCTTTGATTTAAGGCATCAAAATCGTGGTATCCATCGGTGTCTCCTGCTACTGGAGTACCTGGATCATCATAGATGAAATCAAGTGTTGGACCAATTACCCCTGCATTGTAAACCGTTACATTACCATTGATTGCAGCAGATCCTACTAGACCATTTTCGGGCGCATCTACAAAACCATCACCGTTTGTATTGGCATAATTAGAAGTAAGTACATCGCCTGTAACAAGTACTTGACTAGGATCAGCAGGTGTATAGACATTGCTACCCACACCAGACAATACAGTTACTCGGTCAATAAAAGAATACCTACATTGATAATCATTTGGTTCTCCAACATCTGTACAATCGGCATCATTGAAACCAATAAAGTTGTGGTCAATGTCTAGTAGATAGTAAGTAGTATTAGAAAAAGAGGCACCATTGCTCAAAGAGATGCTAATCATCATTTGTGAATCTTCATCTCTAAAATAAGTAAAGTTGTCCCCTGATGCATAATCTGCTGTTGAGTTGGCTCCAGTGTATTGATATCCTTCAAAATCGAGGTCAATAGCAGTTTGTCCACCATTGGTTACAATACTGGGATCCCCCCCATTGAACTGTGCATCCATTAGGACTGCATTGGGTGGGAAAGAGGTAACAGAGGTGCCACTACCAGGTCCACCAGTAATGCTTACTGTAATGGTGTAATCAAAACCAGCATCTGTCAAACTAGGACTGTTTAATACATTTCCTGTGATGGTTGCTAGTTGGGGAGAAATGACATTGATAACAGGAGGGTCT
>JAHDIA010000656.1 GCA_020631035.1 Chitinophagales bacterium
ATTTGCCGAAAATGCAGGAATGCATGCTTATCAAATAGCAGACATTAAACACAGTTTGTTTTCGAGTGAAGCTATTGGAACAATTGCTCCTAATGACGAGGGCTGGACATCGGAACGTTTGGAGTGGACAAACCCTAAAAATCAAAACATTGCCCGAAAATTAGAACCCAATACGGGCTGGCGTTTGTTACAAGGCACCCAGAATGTACAAGGCCCCTTATTGGGTGGTTGTATAGAGGTCCTTGACTGGTTAAAAGACACCGATTATTGGGTCAAACCTAAAGATTGGCAGGGCAAAATTATGTTTATCGAAACATCGGAAGAAAAAATGCATCCTGATAATTTTAGGTGGTCTCTTAGAAATTATGCGGCTTCTGGCATCCTCCACAACATCAAGGGCATTATTGTTGGTAGACCTTATGACAACAAATATGCTGATGAATATGATAAGGCATTGCTACAAGTCATAAAAGAGGAAGAAGGCTTAAGCGAATTGCCCATTCTTACAGGAATGGACTTTGGACATACCAGCCCTGCTTTTACAATTCCTTATGGCATTTTAGGTGAAATCAATTGTCAAACCCAAGCATTCTCCATCATTGAAAATGCGTGTACTGATTGACTCAGATTAGAAACATATTGGTACGTACTCCCAATTGGTTAGGAGACTTGGTGATGAGCTATGCTTTTTTTGAGCAACTACAACAACTTTGTCCCAATGCTCAAATTGATGTCATTGTCAAAAAAGGATTGGAGGATTTGCTGGTGTTTTTTCCTGTTAAAAATCACTATGTTTTTTCTAAAAAAACACACAAAGGTCCACTTGGCTTGATGCAGTTTGGCAAGCACATCAAACAAATGCAGCAATATGATTTATTTTTTTGTTTGCCAGATTCTTTGTCTTCTGCCTTGATGGGGCAATTTATTGATGCCAAAACTAAAATTGGTTATGCCAATGAGGGGCGTTCTTTATTGCTTAAACACGCCTACCCTATTCCTAGTAATAGGCATCGGGTATACAAATACTTAAACTTACTGGAACAGTATTTTCAAACCAAAATCACACAGTCCTCTACTCTATTTCCCACAAACAAATGTTCTCCCAATCCAAGGTTTCGATTTGGTTCCAAGCAAATTGTGCTCAATTTGCAATCAGTTGCCAGTTCTCGTAGTTTGAGCTTACAAAAAAGTGTGGCATTGTTTCAATTGCTCAATCAAAAAGATTATACTTTTGTGCTTACAGGAAGCAATGCCATTTGGGAATTTGCCAATGCATTTGTACATCAAACAGAACAAGCCAACAATCTTATCAATTTAGTTGGTCAAACAAATTTGCTCGAATTGAGCCAAGTCTATGTACAGTCTGACTTGGTTTTGACGGTTGATTCAGGTCCTGCTCATTTAGCAAACAGTTTGGGCTGTCCGACCGTCGTATTGTTTGGGGCTGGTGATGATACAGAGACAAAACCATTTGTTCCACAAAACTTACAGCTTCTCAAACGGCAGGGTTTGGACTGTAGTCCTTGCCTCAAAAATGATTGCCCTTTGAAGACGGTTGAATGCTTGGAGGAATTGGATTTAGATTTGATTGTACAGGCAGTTGAGAATGTATTGGAATGATATTCAAATAATTAAATCATAAATCAACAACACATTTTCAATAATTTCGTAAATTTGACCATACATATGTTTTGAATATGAAAAATACCTTATCTCTTATAATGACTCTTGTTTTGTTTGTTTGTTTTTCTTGTGGAAGTGGTGAGACGGCTACAAACACACAAAATAATGTGGCGAATAAAGCCCAAACAAATATTCCTGCTCCTGTTAAAAAGGCTCGTGAAAGCGCCGCTAAGACAAGACAGCAAAATACCAACAAATATCCTAGAGGGCAAGCTTGGGCGAAACAAGATGTTGAGCAGTTTAACAATGTTTGTCGAAGCAAGTTGATGCAAAATAAAAATTTCGACAAAGATCTATATTGTTCTTGTTTGATGGAAATTATGAAAGACCAATATGCTCCTCTTGATTATACAACGGCTGTTCAGGAAAATGGGAAAGATGTTGCCCAATGTTTGAAGAATTCGAGAAAATCGCAGTAGTTAGATTCAAAAAAAACGTGTTCTGCGAAGGCGACTGAACCTTCTAGTATAGCCCCGATAGAAACGCTTACCCCACAGTGGGGCTTCGACAAGCTCAGCCGCCTTGTGAGGAGTGCCCCTCGACAGGCTCAGTTCTTGTATGTAGGGATAAACGTTTGGGTAAGTTGTCGAAGTCCTGCGAGGAGTAAAAGTGGATAGCGGGCAAAAAAGTAGCGATGAAAGATCTCAACCTTTGCTCCTATAAGTAATGGTAAAAAAACAACTTATTCTAATAAGTTCACTACTATTTTATTCTTCCTCTTTTTCCAATTGAATGTATCCTTGTTTGTAGGGAAATACGCCATGTATGTTGTCAAAATAATATTTGCCAATGGAGGATGCCAACATCATTTCCAGCCAAAAATTGGGAGGTACCTCTCTGTATAAATAAACCTGTCCGTTTTTGTAAATCACTTCTAACAAAGACTTTTCGTTGTTGTAAGCGACAGTCAAAATCTTAGACGATTGAACCTGTATTCTTTCCATATTTTGTACTTTTGCGTTCAATTTACAAAATAAACAAAAAAATCATGAATAAAGTTGCCGTAATTGGAGCTGGTACGATGGGCAATGGTATTGCACACGTTTTTGCGATGAAAGGTTATGAGGTCAAAATGATTGATGTTAGCAAAGATGCTCTTAAAAAGGCCAAAGCGACCATAGAGAAAAATCTTGATCGGATGGTGGTCAAAGAAAAAATTACTGAACAAAACAAAAAAGATACCCTAAAACGTCTTAAAACATCTAGCAGTATTGCCAGTGGTGTGAAGGGAGCTGATTTGGTGGTAGAGGCTGCTACGGAGAATGTGGATTTGAAACTCAAAATTTTTAAGGAATTGGACGAAAAATGTGGTTCCAACACCATTTTGGCGACCAATACTTCCTCTATTTCGATTACCAAAATTGCGGCTGTGACCAATCGCCCCGAAAAGGTAATTGGGATGCACTTTATGAATCCTGTTCCTATTATGAAATTGGTTGAGGTCATTAGAGGCTATGCGACTTCTGATGAAACAACTGAGTTGGTTATGGCATTGTCTGTTGAATTGGGCAAAGTGCCTGTTGAGGTGAATGATTATCCTGGTTTTGTTGCCAATCGTATTTTGATGCCAATGATTAACGAGGCGATTTATACTTTGTTTGAAGGTGTTGCTGGTGTGGCAGAAATTGATACTGTGATGAAGTTGGGTATGGCACATCCTATGGGGCCATTGCAATTGGCGGACTTTATTGGTTTGGATGTTTGCTTGTCTATTTTGCGTGTCTTGCACGATGGTATGGGCAATCCGAAATATGCTCCTTGTCCGCTTTTGGTCAATATGGTAATGGCTGGTAAGTTGGGTAGAAAGTCAGGGGAAGGTTTTTATGCTTATACGCCTGGTAGTAAGGAATTGGTTGTGGCTGATTCGTTTAAAAAATAGTCCTTCGGCAGGCTCAGGAACCGTCCTTTGACAGGTTCAAATAAAAAAGGAAATAAAAGCCACCTTTAAAGACTAGCTAGTCTTTAAAGGTGGCTTTTTAAATTCATCATTCTTATCCTGAAAATGGAACTACTTTTGCAAAAATCAAGTTCTT
>JAHDIA010000657.1 GCA_020631035.1 Chitinophagales bacterium
ATTTCATTATACTCTATATCTTCAAGAATTTCTTTCTCACTACAAGCTGTAAATACTACCAAAATAGCAAACAAAATAATACAATAAAACTCTTTCATAATTCTAAAATTTAAGGGTTATTTAAAATTGAAGTTGAAAAGTACGACAGCCATAATATACTGTAGCTGTAATCGCCTTATTATGAAGAATTACACCAGTACTACTAGGATTAGAGCAATACCAATCTATACTACCATCACCACAAAAACAACAAAGATCACTAAGACAGACATCTATATCTAAGATTCCTATAAAACCATTGTGACACAAAGTTAGCTGAGGTGCATGGGGATTTGAGTGTGCCCAATCATATATTTGCTCAATTATTTCGTCTTGCATAGCAATTGTAAAAACGGGAGGATTAAGATCAAACATTGAAGTTGAACCATCATCATCTATACAAGTAGTAATATCATTTTTAGTACAAAGTTTATAAAAATGTTCTTCATCATAGTAATTTGCAAAACAGAATGAAGGAGCACCACTTGATACAGAATAAGATTTCTTTTTGGGACCACCATTCCAACCACTTGAACAATCAAGTACATGATTTAGCTCATCTACAATTGCACTGATATATTCTGAAGTATTTAGGTTTGGGACACCTCTATAGATGTCTTTTCTAGGACAGGCTGTCTTTTTAGTTTCAATTTCTGTTGCCACATCTTCCTTTAAATCAATGGTTTCCTCTTTGTTACAAGACAGGATACAGAGAAAAAAACCACTAATGAGTACTAGGTAAAAAAATGTCTTTTTCATATCAATGTATTTCAAGTTATAAATAATTACAACTCAAAACTAAATCAAAATGAAGCACCTTTTTACCAAAAGGAACGAATGGTATTTAATGGGTAACGAGCGGTTTAAATTTAGATTCTAACGAAGAGACGATCCCATCATCCTATCCAAGAACTCTTGTTTTTTTCTACGGGCGATGGGAATTTCTGCAGCTGTTTTCATCAAAGCAAGTCCCCCATCTTTGGTTAAGTATTGGTCTATGTAATGGATGTTGATGACATAAGAACGGTGTACTTGCATAAATTCAGAATAGTCCTTTAGTAAATCAATATAGAATTTCAAATTTTGTGAAGACAAAATCTTTTTTTGGTTTGCCATATATAAGAAAGTGTATTTACCTGAAGCTTCCAAATAAACAATCTCACTTAGTTCCACTACTTGATAGCCACCACTCATAGAAATCCAAAGGCGTTTTTTTCTTTCTTGTGGATTTTGCAAATGTTCTACGAAATCGTTTAGTTGTCTATTGGGGGCATTGCCTTTCAAACGTTTGATCGCCTTCTGTACGGCAATTTCCAATTCATCAATATTGATGGGTTTGAGCAAATAGTCCAAAGCGTGAAACTTTATAGCCTTAATAGAATAATGTCTAAAGGCAGTTACAAAAATAAGCTCATATGGGTATTGAGGCAGTCGCCTCAACAAATCGAAAGAATTTTCGGGTGATTTGGTATTCGATATTTCAATATCTAAGAACAATAGTTGGGGGCGATGTTGTACAATTAAATTGTAGGCTTCTTTGGCGTCTTTTGCCATACCCACAATATTGAGTTCTGGACAATAACGTGTAATGCATTCTTTCAAAACATACATTGCTTTTGGTTCGTCCTCAACTAAAATTGACTTAATCATAATGTTAGCATTTTCATCAGTTAAATAATAGCTAGGTAGCCCATCATCTGTGGTATAATGGATAAGGTGAGGTCTTTGAGCAAAGACCATACAATAAGACACTAAAAGCCCAATAATGACCATTAGGTACTTTAACATAATGCTAAGTTTTCCTTAATTTTCCACTCGAACCCACAATTTATATAAAAAAAACGTATATTACTAATTCTCAAGATTGTTTTTTATCATTGGCTAAATATAAGATTAGCCTAATTCCTAACTATTGATCTTTTTATGTTTTTTTCAAATTTGCTATTGACCACTAAATTCAGTTAATACTCTACAATTAAAAAATACAAACAAACTTTAAAGGCTGTTAAATCCTTCGCTAGGTATTGAGAATCTCTTAAATTCAATCCAAATTCAAAACAAAAACTTATGCGTAGCAAAATTTTACTCCTTATACTCCTAGCCTGTACTTCTTTTAGTGTACAAGCGCAATCTGAAATTGAGCAAATCAGAAATACCTTATTGGATTATATAGAAGGAACCGCCAATGGCGAAATCGACCGACTCAAACGGGCCTTTCATCCCGACCTCAATTTGTATACTGTAGCAGATGACAGCCTTAGAGTCCGCAATGGTCAAAAGTACATCGAAAACTTTGAGCCTGGCAAAAAATACAACCGCATTGGACGAATCGTATCCATTGATTATGTCAATGATGCGGCAAGTGCCAAAATTGAAGTAGATATGCCTGGCTGGAAAAGATTGTATACAGACTATCTCTTATTGCTAAAGTATCAAGGAGAATGGAAAATCATTCACAAATCTTATACCTACAAGGAATATCCTAAGCAAGAGGAGTAAACATCTACAGGCTACCCAATACTTTTATCAAACACACACAACAAAAACCATTGAAAAGCTTTTTAGCAATATGCTCAAATACTTTTTAACATTTATTACCCTATTGTGCTCAATGGTTTATGTCAAGGCTGATATAGCTTCTTTCCATATTGCTGAAGTTGTGTTCAATGATACTACCTACTACTTAAAATTCGCTGAACATTTTGGCATACTTAAAAAAGATTATTGTTTCTACAATCACCAAAATGAATACATTGGAGAAGTCGATGAATGGTTAGATGCTTTTTTATACAGACCACACATAGAAGTCTATCAAGAACTACATCTCATCAATACGGTCAAATTGGCTACTACTGAATTACCCGATACATTGTATGTATTGAAAAAGCCTACACAAAAAACTTTTACAACTCAATATACTTTGAACAAAGTCTTCAAGGGAAACATTTATGGCTATATTTATTCAGATAAACTCAATGCCAAAGACAATTACTGGATTTCCGATTATCCCATTGAACGCTACTTATGTATGAGCAGTGAAGAAGGTTTTTGCAATTTTTGTTTGTATGGTATCAAAGGAAATTTGCTAGACACTGAAAAAGAAAATATCCAAACCAAACTAACCGCCATAAAAGACAAAACTAGCAAGGAATTCAAAGCTTACATCAATGAACTATATGAAAAAAACATACTAATGATTGGATCTTGTTCTTGTTGATACTTAATTCAAAACTCAAGATTTAAGATTGAAAATTCTAATCTTGAAAATTCTAATCTTGAATCTTAAATTCTAATCTTAAATTAATCAATCATCCCCGCACAGATTTTTAAACGGATTATTTTTTTGACCGATTCGTACACTTGTTGTTTGTAAGCTTCATCTTTTTCCATTTCTCGCAAAATAGATAGAAAAGCTCCCACTTCATCTTTGGGCATCAACAACAAATCACAACCCGCTTTGGACGCCATCAAAGGGGCATCTTTGTAAATGGTCACTGCCTTCATCATATTGAGGGCATCGGTAATGACCAAGCCTTTAAAACCCAATTCTTTTTTGAGCAAGTCGGTTACGATGTTGCGAGATAAGGTTGAGGGCAGTCCATTGGTATTGTAGCGAGCATTGTTTTTGACGACGATGTG
>JAHDIA010000658.1 GCA_020631035.1 Chitinophagales bacterium
GGAGACACAATGGGGTATTACAAGCTCCAACAATTTGTCATCAATGGCGATATGGTCAGTCCATCTAATTATCAGAAAATCAATCAGACAATAGACTTGGCAAATTTGGTAGATTACCATATAAGCAATATATTCTCTGCCAATACCGACTGTGAACGAGAAAGCAATGTCAAATTTTGGCGTAGCCCTCAAACCAACAACAATCGCTGGCGGTTTATGATGGTCGATATGGACTTAACTTTTGGAGGCATCGCCAAGGTAGATTACAACAAAGTGGAGGAGATTCAAAATAGCATTTATTACCATTATCAAATGTTAAGATCGCTTTGGCGCAACCCGACATTCAAAAAATATTTTGTCAATCGTTCATTTGATTTGCTCAATACCATATATACTCCCCAAAATATGATTGGGGTCTTGAGTGAGGTGCGAGAAGAAATGAAACCTGCAATGCGCCGACATTTCCAAAGATGGCAATACAAAGATGGGAGCTTTAAACATTGGGACAATTTTTACAAAGATTACCTAATTGATTTTATGACCAGACGCCCCAGTTTTGTGTTGGAGCATTTAAGACATCAGTTTCAATTGGGAGTACCCAAACAAGTGAACATTGAAATTTTGCCCAAAAATGCAAACATAGGAAGTGTGGGAATGAATACCATACAATTGACAACAGATTTTGTAGGAACTTATTGTGAGGGAATGGAATTGGTATTACAAGCCAATGCCCAAGAAGGATATAGGTTTTCACATTGGGATATAAATGGTAAGATTGTAAAAAAAGATGACAAAAATTTCAAATATAAAGTGGACAACACAAATAAAATACAAGCAATTTTTGAAAAGGTCGAAAAATAATAGAAATTTGACCCGTTTTTGATGAAATACTTGTAGGAACACCCCTTATGGGTACCCAAACAGAAAACAGACGCAAAAAAGCACGAAAAAAATAAAAATGAAACCAAGCACATAAAGTGTGAAGGACAAAGATTAAGAATTTTTAGAGGAATTGTCTTTTTGATTTTTCTTAAAACCATAAGGACAATGAAGGCAAGCATTTTTACAACAATAGCCTCTATCTTTTAAATATTTTTCTGTAAAAACGTACAAACCGTTTTCATTTACGTAAAAATCAATTCCTTTAATAAGTTTGGATTGTTTCATCTGATTCGTTAATTCTATTTACAAATTAAACAATTTCTAGAGCAAAAGTCTTAATTGAACGAATTTGCTTTATACATTTGCACAAAAAAAGCGTACATGGCTAAGAATATATTGATTGTTGAGTCACCGGCAAAAGCCAAAACCATAGAAAAAATACTTGGAACAGACTACAAAGTTAAATCTTGTTTCGGTCATATCCGAGACCTAGCAAAAGGGGACAAAGCGATAGATGTAGAAAACAACTACATTCCTAAATACGAAATTTCGACGGAAAAGAAAAAAGTCGTCAGCGAATTGAAAAAAGAAGTCAAGGACAGAGAAGTCTGGCTCGCAACGGATGAGGACCGTGAAGGAGAAGCGATTTCGTGGCATTTATGTGAAGTATTGGGTTTAGACATCCAAAATACCAAACGCATTGTCTTTCACGAAATTACCAAACCTGCCATCCAAAAAGCAGTACAAACTCCAAGACTGTTGGACATCAATTTGGTCAATGCCCAACAAGCTAGAAGGGTACTCGATCGCTTGGTCGGTTTTGAACTTTCGCCCGTTTTGTGGCGAAAAATCAGCAATTCTCGCTCACTCTCTGCTGGTAGAGTACAATCAGTTGCCGTAAGACTGATCGTTGAAAGAGAAAAAGAGATTCAAGCATTTGAGCCCGTTCCCTACTATAAAATTGCGGCTTATTACATTGTCAAAGACAAAAATGGCAGCGAGCTTACCCTCAAAGCAGAATTGGCAAACCGTTTTGAACAAGAAGGCGATGCCGAGAAATTCTTACAAGATTGTGTTCCTGCAACATATACCATAGGCAATCTAGAAGTCAAACCAGCTACTAGAAAACCACGCGCACCTTTTACCACTTCAACTCTACAACAAGAGGCAAGTGTCAAATTGGGTTTCTCCGTATCAAGAACAATGCGTGCCGCTCAAAAACTCTACGAAGCAGGTAAGATAACCTATATGCGTACCGACTCGGTCAATATGTCCGATACTGCTATGCAGGCAGCCGCAGAAGCCATTAAGTCCAAATTTGGCGATAAATACCTACACACACAAAAGTATAAGACCAAGTCAAAAGATGCACAAGAGGCGCACGAGGCGATTCGTCCGACTTATTTTGAACAAGACAGTGCAGGAATGGACGGAGACGAAGACAAATTGTACAAACTCATTTGGCGTAGAGCAATCGCCTCGCAAATGAGCGATGCCAAATTGGAGCGTACAACTGTAACCATTGACATCTCAACCAGAGATGAAAAATTGTTGGCAAAAGGTGAAGTTTTGGTCTTCGATGGTTTTCTCAAAGTATACAATGATGGCAAAGATGGTGACGCCAAAATGTTGCCACCTTTGAGCGTTGGAGAGGTCTTAAACCTAGATTATATGACCGCTACCGAACGTTTTACCCGTCCATTGCCACGTTATACAGAGGCAAGTTTGGTAAAGCGTATGGAAGAACTGGGCATTGGACGTCCATCAACTTATGCACCAACCATTGCCACCATCCAAAAGAGAAACTATGTAGTCAGTGAGAGCCGTGAAGGCAAACCAAGAAACTACAATGTTTACACACTCAAAGCTGAAAATGTAAACAAAAAGGTTGAAACCGAAATGACAGGCGCATCGGGCAAAAGACTCTTTCCAACCGATATGGGTATTTTGGTTAACGACTTTTTGGTCGAACATTTTGGCGACATCCTCAACTATGATTTTACGGCAAAAATCGAACAAGACTTCGATAAAATTGCCAGTGGAATGATACAGTGGAACAAAATGATAGATGAGTTCTACAAACCATTCAAGATAGAGGTCGATAGAGCATTGGAAGAAGCTGAAAGAGTAACGGGTGAGCGTGTTTTAGGCAATGACCCCAAAACAGGCAAGGAAGTCATTGCTCGTATGGGACGCTTCGGACCAATGATTCAAATTGGACGGGTAGATGATGAGGAAAAGCCACAATTTGCCAAAATTAGAGCTCCTTTCACCCTACAGGACATAAATTTTGAACAGGCAATGGAAATGTTCAAATTGCCGAGAACATTGGGAGAATTTGAAGACAAAGTCATCAAGGCATCAGAAGGACGTTTCGGTCCCTATGTAATGCACGATGGTAAATTTGCCTCTATTCCAAAAGACGCCGAATACGATCCATTCTCGATTACTTTGGAGCAAGGCATCGAACTCATCAAGCTCAAAAGAGAGGCAGACGCCAAAAAGCTCATTAAGGAATTTGACCAGGACGAAAACCTCAGAATCCTAATGGGACGCTGGGGACCCTACATCAAATTCAACAAGCAAAATGTCCGCATCCCCAAAGAGCAAAAGGATACGGCTGCTGAGTTAACTTATGAGCAGTGTATGGAATTGGTCGAAAAAGCTCCACCACCCAAAGGAAAGGCAAAGGGCAAAGCCAAAACAACAAAGGCAAAAACGACCAAAGCCAAAGCTAAGACGACTAAAACAAAGAAAAGCGAAGGCAAGTAAAAGCTTGATGTAAAAAGGATAAAA
>JAHDIA010000659.1 GCA_020631035.1 Chitinophagales bacterium
TAAATCTGACCAAATCGGTGTCTGGTAGTGGAGGGAGTATCTAATTTAATGTTGTTATATAAATAGTCTCGGAGTATATCAAGTTCTATTATGTGAAAACCAACAGATTCGCCTGTTTTTTTCATAACAATAGTACCATTTGCTTCATACTTTCCATCCCATTTTGTTCCTGCGAAAAATCCCAATAAAATATCAACCAATAATTTTTTGACTTTTAACTCTAAACTTTGTTTGTCACTATATTGAATTGCCTTTTTCAACTCGCCCTGTTCATGAATATGGTCAATTATTTGGTTTAAGGGAGAAATTCGGTTTTTATAAAATGTGAGTAATATATATCCTATAATTTGGGGCATAAGAGAGTCAACTAGTTCAAGGTTGTAATTCATTGTTTCTTTTTCTGCACCTTTATATTTAAATATTCCCCCAAGCTTTTCTATATAGCTGATTCTATCTTTTAATTTTGTTCTGGTACTTATATCGTTTATTTCGTCAATTTTAGAGAGGTCTAAGTCTAGTCCATCTATTTCAAAAATAAAATTGGTGTTTCCAGAAGCATTAAACAATGTTGGTTTACTTCCCAAATAAGATTTTATACCAAAGCCTTCATTTTGTTTTTGAAATTCATTGTTTTCTATATCTAGTAAAATATCTGCTTTCTGTTTGCTTGTACCACCTTTTACAACATTGAAACCAAGGGTGTCTTGTATAAGTTTAAACTTAGGAATGCTGAATGTACGTTTACCTTTTTTAATAATATTGGCTAGTTGGTGTAATGTATCTTGATTGATGATTTTTGAGATGTTTATGTTTTTCGTTACTTGAGTGTTTTTATTGATGCTTTGTATGATTGATTTATCTAGAATTAAAAAATCCCAATCTAAATTTTGAGTTGAGACTTTTTTGATTTTAAAGAATGTATCAGTTGCATTTAAATCTATATCAGATAGATAGATTTTTTGTTGGACTAACAGTTGTACGAAAACCAGTAATTCTGTCCATTCTCCTTTGTTTTTAGTATCTTTCATTTTAGATGGATTTGTGTGATGTTTATTGTTTTCTAGTGTAGATAAATACTTAAGCATTTGTGCTCCTACCGCTTGAATGGCATCAATGGCGACGCTATTGCCCAACTGTTTAATAGCTTGGGTCTTGCTGACGGGAAACTCAAAATCGTCTGGAAAGCCCTGCATCTTTTGGGCTTCCTTGTGCGTGAGTTGTTTGACTTCTCCATCGACCAAATAAGAATCCCAATTTCTTCGATCATTGATGTTGGAACCTCGCCCGCCCACTCTTAAAGTAAAACCAATATCCCTACTACAATTTCCTCCCCAAACATCGCTCATTGTAAATTTTAAATGTGTTTGGGGTGGAGGAAAAGAGAAGCCTTTGAGAAAGGTATCATCCCTAAATCCCATCATAAAAGCCCTCGGTCTTAATTGGGGCAATCCATAGTCAGAAGCTTTGACAATTTTGTAGTAAAAAGAATAGCCGAGTTCTTCTTCAAGAATTTTGCGTATGACCTTAAAAGTATTGCCATTGTTGTGTGATACAATGCCTCGAACATTTTCTAAAAAGAAAGCTTTGGGCCGTTTGCATTCTATAATTTCAGCAATGTTAAAAAACAGATTGCCTCTCTCCGAATCGTGATTGTCATTGAATCCTCGTTTGTATCCCGCTTGGCTAAATGGTTGGCAGGGAAATCCCGCACACAAAATATCAAAATTGGGTAGGGTGTTGGGCGTTATATTTCTGATGTCATCATTGAATAAATTGTTTTCAAATAATTCAGGAGAGATGTGTTTAAAATTGTGTTCGTAAGTTTGTCGAGCAAAGCTGTCTTTTTCAGAAGCAAAGACACATTGCCCCCCCAAATTATGCATCGCAATGTGGAAACCTCCAATGCCTGCAAACAAATCTATAAAGGTAAACTTATAATTCATCGTCGTGGTCAATCAGTAATTTAATAATTATAAATTAGTTGTTTTTTATGGGCGACTCTCCCCGTTTCAGACAAGTGTGTGCTGGTATCTTTGCATGTTTTGTCTGTACTACGCACTTATCCATCCTCCTACGCCACGCTTCAAAAATAAATTAAATTAAAAAAGCGAAACAGCTTTAGCTGTTTCGCTCAAATTTATTTTTATTAGTAATGTTGAAAAAATAAAGTTTCGATTTTATGCAAAGAGATTTTTCAAGATACAAAGAAAAAAGCAGAGTCTTAGCAGCGCTAAGGCGAGCATTTTTGATTGGTCCGACACTTCGGCAGTATGTTGGAAAATATCGAAGCAAAAAACGATAGGTTATTATTTTAGCATTACTTTACTTACCCAATGTTTTGATCTTCTTCTTCTTTTTTTTCTTCTTCTTCTTCTTTATTGAGTCATTCTTGGGAGTTACTTTCATATCCTTCATATTGGCATCTTCGATTTTACTCAAAAATACCTCTTTGTCAATAATGCTCGTATCTCCCAAATACGTCCAATCAATGGCCGAAGTATATTTTTTAAACGCTTTATTGATTTGGTCTGGCGTTAAGCTATTGACCTTATCCATTGTCTTTTCGCCCGCTTGCCAACCAACGGTCAATTCAGACTTGCCAATGGTTTCAGCCTGGCTACTATTGGTTTCTTGTCCCATATAGTATTGCGTTAAGTACTTACCTTTTTTATCAACCAATTCCTTGGGCGTAAAACCCTCTTTTCTCGCTTTTTTGATTTCGTCGATAAAGACTTGTACAGCCTCATTGGGTTTGTCAGTAGAAACATACAATGCCAAGTAAGGATGTTGCAAAATACCTGTAGGATAAAAAGCAGCAGGCGCATAAGACAAATTGCGCTTGGTACGAATTTCTTTCCAAATACGATCACTAAAAATAGACATGGCTACTCTGGTAGACATTTCGTCTTCTGTTCCAATTTTGGGTGCATCCATCAAACCTCTGATATAATTGGTTGCAATCTCTCTTGATTCTTCATTGTATCTAGATTTACCAATTGATTCCACCGCAAACATAGTAGGCTTAACAGGAGCATTTTTGATACAATTTAAATCTTGCAATTTAGCTCTTAAATCATTTTTGCTAATGTCCCCAACAACAACCAAAAAGGTTTTGCCACTTACCAATAAGCTTTCGTAGTATGCTTTTACCTTGGCAGCATCCATCGCTTCCAAACTCGTTACACTTCCATCAGGAATATTGGCATAAGGCGTTCCAGCAAATCTATTAGACATAGCCGAAATCCTCAAGTGAGTATCTGGATCAGATTCGCCCTGTTGTACATTGGCAATCATTTGACTTTTGAGGTTGTCAAATTCGGCTTCATCATAAGATGGGTTACAGATGGCATCAGCCATCAAAGGCCAAGTGTCATCCCAAAATTGCGTTAAACAGTTAAGAGAGATGGTAGAATAATCTTGGTTAGAAACACTACCCAAAGACGAACCTGTTTTTTCCATCAGAGCATTGAACTTGTCTTTGGGGTAGTTTTTTGTACCACTTTGTGTTACCCATTGTAAGGCAAGTGCTTCAATTCCTTCCGTTTCTTTGCTATAATTATTTACACCACCTTTAATAAAAAACTTGGCAGAAACAACCTTCTTTTTAGAGGGTTTGTGAATGACCTTGAAGCCATTTACATCAAACTCATAAGTTCCAGAGTCTTGAGCATTGACAC
>JAHDIA010000660.1 GCA_020631035.1 Chitinophagales bacterium
TGGCAGGTGTTTTTGCTTCTGGTGATGCACAAGATAAGTTGTATCGTCAGGCGGTGACTGCTGCTGGAACGGGCTGTATGGCAGCACTAGAGGCGGAACGTTTCCTAGCCGAAAAAGAATTTGAAATGCAACAGCAACAACAAGTTGGCTAAAATAAAAAACAAAAAAAGGCGGGTTATAACCTGCCTTTTTTTGTTTTTTATTTTGAATTTTAAGTTTTCAATCTTGAATTTGTCAATCAATTACAAATTCCAAATATCTCGACTCTTTCTAAATTTCTCCAAGATTCCAAGCGTATTGGCTTGGTTTTTATCCAAACAAAGCTGAATATCTGAGCGTTTCCGATCAATGATGCGTTCTACTTCATTGCTCAAATAGCCTTGATTGGCTTCTATTTCCTTGATTTTGTATTCGGGATACATGCGATACAATTCTTGATAAACTGGCTCAATGATACAGGAACAGACCGCTTTAGAGCGTTTGGTGTCGTTCGAGCAGTATCTTTGTTGCATAGTGGTAATATTATTGTTTTGGAAGATGGTCTCTAAATCGGGATTGGTCAAAAAATCGGCATTACCAGAAAAAAGGGTATACACAAAAATGACCAATATGACCATTCCAGCAATCTGAGCAACATTTTTAAACATTTTACGGATAAATATCATTGTAATCAAGACAACAACGATAAAAAGTACCATATCTAGTTGATCCATAACAGCGTACAGTTTTAATGGACTTAAAATAAAGGTATTTTGACAAACAGTCAATAGCTTATTGGCATTACTGAATAAATATAAACAGAAATCGTACCGAAATCAACAAAAAAAGCACTTCAACTGCTTGAAGTGCTTTTTTCTTATTGTTTTTATGTGTTTTGGGGAGGGTTTTAGCCCAAAACCTCTTTGATTTTCGCTTCTAAACTCGCTCCTCTCAAATTCTTAGCAATAATTTTGCCATCTTTGCCAATCAAGAAAGTAGCAGGAATAGACTTCACACCATAAGCTTGAGCAGGAGCAGAACTCCAGTATTTCAAATCACTTACATGCGAATCCCAAATCAAACCATCTTGCTCAATGGCCTTGATCCAACGTGCTTTGTCTTTGTCCAAAGAAACACTGAATACTTCAAATCCTTTGCTTTTGTACTTTTTGTAAGCTTCAACTACATGTGGATTTTCCTTGCGACAAGGACGACACCAAGAAGCCCAAAAATCAATCAAGACAACCTTGCCTTTCAAATCAGACAATTTAACTGTTTTACCATCTGGATTGGGCAATGAAATGTCTTGAGCAACTGCGCCAACGCCTGCTAGTTTTTCAGCTTGGGCTTTAGAGTTCTCCTGGGCAATGTATCTTTCCAAGTTTGTTGTCAAATAAGCATTTGGAATCTCTTTTTTCATTCGAGCCAAACCTTTTTTGTAAATCTCTGGTGCTTTTTGGAATGGAATGAACAACATGGCATTGTATGCCACGTAGGGACTAGGGGCTGAATCAATGAAATTGCTGATGTAATTGGCATCAGGTGGAGCTGTAGTAACCTTCTGAGTCAATTCTGCAATCGCTTCAGCTTCGGGATTGCCACTGATTTTGATGTTGCGAGGATCTTGAAAATCGACTTCAACCTTAGAGTATTGCTCTCCTACAATCAATTGAGCGGGAACATTGCCAATACGTAAGCGGTAGATGTCTTTTTCAGGTACTTTCCCAGATAAAGTAAAAGTACCATCTGACTTGATACTTGTTGTATCTATGGCTTTGGCACTTCTGCCTCTCACTTGCTCCAAAAGTACTTTTGAACCAATTGGGAAGTTTTGAGTAATGCCTTCAATTAAATAACCATCGGCTGGTTTGTTTGCTGCCGCACTTGAACTACTCGTTCCTTCACTAGCACTCGTACCACTATTGCTACAAGCAGTGAAAAAGCACAAACACAACAACATTGACAGTGCAAAAATATTATTTTTCATTTTTTTACCTTTTTTGATTTTATACTGAACAGGAAATACTGTATCAGTAGGTTGTTTTTGTATTGTCTATTTTTATTTAAATTACAGAGTACTTAGATAGTTTATCTTCTAATACTTTTTTAGCCATATTGGGTTTTACCTTGCCTTTTGAAGCTTTCATTACTTCGCCCATAAACATACCAATCAACTTCTTTTTACCATTTTGATAGGCCTTGACTTCATTGGGAAAACGTTCCAAAATGCCATTGACCAAGTCCTCAACAAACGAATCATCTTGTTCAACAATGAGATTGAGTTGACGAGCCAATTCTTGAGGATCACTATTAGGTGATTGCATCAGAGCTGGAAACAATTCTGCTTTTGCCTGTTGAAGATTCACTTTCTCACTTTTTACCAAAGCAATCAATTGTGCAAAATTATCAGATTTAATCGGAAAATCAACAAAGTCTAGCTTGTTTTCATTAAGGCTGGACTTTAAAGTATTGAGCATCCAATTGGCTGATGTCTTAGGATCTTTTACTTTTTCGTTTACTGATTCAAAATATTGGGCAAAGGCCAATTCCTCCGTCAAAAGTTTGGCATCGTATTCAGATAAGCCCATTTCTGTTTGGTATTTTTGTTCCAATTCATAAGGCATAGGCGGCTGTGCAGCCCGAATTTCGTTGATGTATTCTTCACTCAAATGAATGGCGGGCAAATCGGGTTCTGGGAAATAGCGGTAATCATGTGCCATTTCTTTTTCCCTTTGGGCAAGCGTAATGCCCCTTTCTGAATCAAAACCTCTTGTTTGTTGCACAATATTTTCGCCCTTTTCTAACAAGTCCACTTGACGTTTAAACTCGTATTTGATGGCTTTCTGAACAAAACGAACCGAGTTCATATTCTTGATTTCTGCTCGATTGTTGAAATCCTCCTGTCCCTTTAGTCTCACAGAGATGTTGCAGTCACAACGCAAAGAACCTTCTTCCATATTACCATCACTAATGCCCAAATAGGCAATGATGCGCCTAATTTCATTTAAAAAGGTTGCTGCTTCTTCAGCAGAACGCATGTCGGGTTCTGTCACTATCTCCAATAAGGGAACGCCCGCACGATTCAAATCAATATAGGAATATTGAGCGTCTTGATCGTGGAGACTCTTACCTGCGTCCTCTTCCATATGTATGTGATGAATGCGGATGTTTTTTTCCACACCATTCACCATTATGGGTACAGTACCTGCGCCACAAATGGGACGTTTGTCTTGCGAAACTTGATAACCTTTTGGCAAATCGGGATAAAAATAATTCTTACGATCAAAATGATTGTCGGGATTGATGGGGCAATTCAGTGCCAAACCCATTTTAATCGCATACTCTACTGCCTTTTTGTTGATATAAGGCAAAGTCCCTGGATGAGACAAGGTAATAAAGCTCGCTTGTTCGTTTGGAGATGCTCCAAAACTTGCCGAATCAGGTACAAAAAGCTTGCTCTTCGTCAACAATTGAATGTGAACTTCTAGTCCAACAATGGTTTCATATTTATCGTATACGCTCATCTATGTACTTTCAAACTATTAAATTAAGTGCTTTGATTCAGAAAAAAACTGTTTTAACAACAATTAATATTCATTAGCTTAATATTATTAAATTTTAGATTTCTTTACGACTTTTTAAATGATTGGGACGGAATGTTGGAGCTTCGGCCGATGGTGTCTCCCCGCTATTCG
>JAHDIA010000661.1:0-2609 GCA_020631035.1 Chitinophagales bacterium
TCTGCGTCAAAAATGCTCGCCTTAGCCCTGCTAAGACTGTGCTTTTTTCCTTGAATCTCGCAAAATCTCTGCTTCAAATTTTGGCTCAATTTATTAATTCCATTTTACTAGGCTCATTTGAGGAACACGAAAATTACAATGGCATTTTCCTAGAACCTGTCTGAAAACCTATTCTGAAGTTGAGACGAAGTATTTTAGGCTAGGGCAAGGCGCAAAAAACGGAGTTTAGCCATAGCTAAATGAGTATTTTTGCAACGTAGTACTAGCCTGAAAGACGAAGTCGTAGACCAGCAAGAGGTTTTCAGACAGGTTCTTTGGCAACAAGGGAAGTGATTGGCACTTGGAATTTACCCAGTCTGATGAGCCAGCCGAACACCAGCCCGATGAGGATGATTTGTTGGTATTTTATGTGTCACAAGAGGAATACAATACCTTGAAGCAGCAATTTGAAGCAAACAATGTTCCGAGTGTTGCGCCCAAGAATCCTTATTGGGCTAGGAATGGGATTACCTACAAAGATCCCGATGGGTTTAGGATTGTTTTGTCTATCTTAGCGCACTAAATTTAGACCAGATAAAACCAAACTCGAATGGAAACCCAATTGTTTGCCCCTTACACTCTCGGAAAGATCGAACTTGCTAACCGCATTGCCATGGCTCCCTTGACCCGTTGTCGTGCTATTCATCAGAACACGCCCAATGATTGGATGGTCGAATACTATGCCCAACGTGCCTCGGCTGGCTTAATCATTACCGAAGGAACTTCGCCTTCGCCCAATGGCCTCGGTTACAAAAACATTCCTGGGATGTTCAATCAAGCACATGTCGATACTTGGGGCAAAGTCTGTGAGGCAGTTCACCAAAAAGAAGGCAAAATCTTTTTACAGATGATGCATACGGGGCGGACTTCCCATAGCAACAATTTACCAGAAGGTGCAGAGGTCGTTGGTGCTTCTCCCGTTGCACTAGAGGGACAAATTTCGACCTATGATTTGGGACGCCAGCCCTACCCCATTCCTCGTCCAATGACAACAGAGGAAGTTCAATCTTGTGTCCAAGAATTTGTAGAGTCTGCTGTCAAATGTGTTGAAGCGGGATTTGATGGGGTCGAAATTCACTCGGCTCATGGCTATTTACCCAATCAATTTATCAGCCCACACTCCAATCAGCGAAGCGATCAATATGGCGGGAGCAATGAAAAACGTTGCCGATTTGTTTTGGAAGTTGCTCAACAAATGCTAGACCTGATTGGCAAAGAAAGAGTAGGCATTCGGATTTCGCCCTTTAGCTATGGAGATGGGGAGACCGATTTGGATACCATTGCTCAAACTTATTCTTATTTGTGCAAAGAATTGGACAAAATGGGCATCGTCTACATTCACCTTTCCAATATGGGAGAGATGACCGAGCATAGACGTAAATTGTGGGACGACATTCGACAAATTTATACGGGCACCCTCATTTTGTGTGGCGATTATACCAAGGAAACCGCCATCGAAGCCCTAGACAAAAACCAAGGCGATATGATTGCCTTTGGACGAGATTACATCGGCAATCCCGATTTGGTGGAACGCCTCAAACACAATTATCCTTTGACTGAGCGCAATCGTGAAACTTGGTATACCGACAATGAGGTGGGGTATACGGATTATTCGTTTTATGAGGTGTAAATTATTTTAAATTTATTTTTTGATTGGGACGGAACGCTGAACTCTTCGGACAATAGTGTCTCCCCTCTTTACATTTCTATGGCGGCATTGGAAAATATTTCGATTCACCGCCACGCAATGTATTGTAGCACGTACAGACACACGGCCGTGCGCCTCTACAAAATGCCGCCATATCCATTGCAATCGGGCGTATTTTAGCATGTTTCGTCCTTCGTCTTGACTCTTTTCTACCGCTACATCCTTTGCTTCTTTTTTTATTGTATATCCACAAATATGTTCATCAATTTATGTGAATGTTAGATTAGACCTTGCGTGCAAGGTCTCTACAAATATTTAAATCCAATCAAATCACGTTTCACCTACGAATGCTTTTCATAATTGCACCACCTTTCTGGTCAATCACCAAAACATCATACGATTGGGTTTGGTCCAAAACCAAATGTACTTTGGGAATATTGCTTTCTTGAATATCATACGGAACAACTTCCCCTATTTCGGCTCCTGCTTCAAAGGCAAATACCAGACAGGGGCAATTCAAACCACTTTCTTCAAATTCAAATGCCTCCACCTTTCGATTTCCATATACCAACCACTGTGGACGTTCCAACTCCCTTTGTGTCCGAGGATGAAAAACGGCAATATCCACCCAACTTCCTTCTGGATATTTTCCAAATACTCTACCTTCCTCATTTACAAAAACGGTTGCTTCCTGTACATCTGTCAATTGGTAGTAGGGATTTTCCAATTCCCGCTTGCTACGTTCTGAATAAATCGTCTGTGTAATTGTCAAAGGATCAATACCTGTAAATTCGGTTAGTCGCCCTGCCATTGCCTTCTCCCAAGATCCCATTGCCCCCTCTTTCGCGTGGTCAAATCCACAATGAATCAATATTTTCTTATTGGGATAATGTTCCAGGTATTTTTGAATATTTTGGGCTTG
>JAHDIA010000661.1:2619-3663 GCA_020631035.1 Chitinophagales bacterium
CCAATCTCCCGTTCTTTGGGTCCACCTTCCAAATGACTCTCATAGGCAAATACCTTAAATCCAATTTCGATGGCTCTCCGAATCAGATTCGCAAATTGGGGATCTTTGGTATAATACCCATTTGTCAAACCAACATCGTCCATTGGCTCAAAAGGAAAATTCTTTACATGATTGACCCCAATTGCTTCCAATCCCAAATGTCGATACCCCTGCTTGTACAATCCCTCCAACAACTGAGTGGTAAACACACGATGCTGTGGCATATGGTGTGCCTCATTGATGATGGTCACTTGATGCTTTTTCGCTTGTTCCACAATAAAAGGTACGGCTAACTGTGGTTCAAAGCATTGAAAATCCTCCCGCTCTTTGGCTGTTAAAACCTTGGCTGCCTCGGTATTCATATCCCAAATCTTTAAAACCTCATCTATGTTGCCCAATGCCGCAAATTCCCAACTCGCCATTTGCGAACCCATATCTGCCAAAAGCGTATCTTCAATATGGTGTCCAAACTCATAAGGTTCTGTATACCACTTCCCATCAATACTTTCTTGCCCATAAACAGCCAGAGACACAAGACTAACTAGTATACCAACTAATATTTTCATCTTTTTGTATTTAATTTACACAGTACTTAGAAGCTACAATTTAAACAAAAGACACAAATGCAGCAAATATCTCCCTAAAACTTGCATTTTCATTTTTTTGCATTGTATATAATGTAAAGACAAACGATGTAAATCAAGAGATGCCATTTCTGGCATCTCTACTCTATACCTGTACCACAAATACGATGATTTAATTCCATTTCATCAAATTTTGCTAATTTGGCAAAGCTTTATGGCAATTTACATCAAAATATACTTTAAGATACTCATCATCCTTGCCTTCCTAAACCTAAGGGGGCAAAACACTACTTTTCATCAAGATTCATTAATGGGTGAAAAACTAAATACTATAGCTGATAGTTTAGTAGTATTAGAAGAATATGATAGTGCTATTTACTATTTTGAACAAGCTGCTACTTTTTTTTATAAAGCCAACTTA
>JAHDIA010000662.1 GCA_020631035.1 Chitinophagales bacterium
GGGTACAAGGACGTATTGAACGGTTCAAAACACAGAGAAGCCGTTATGGGAAGTAGTTTTATACAATCGTTATTGATAACTAAACTGGTTGTTTTGTTGAGTGACAAAGTAGATGAATCATATTATGTACTTACGAATGAATTAGGTGTGCAGTTTGCGAAAAAATCGTGGCGGGCGGCAGATATTGCCTTGGTGAAAAAAGACAGCATTTCACCTAATCAAGAGGACAATCAATATCTCCATTCTCCTCCAAAAATCGTAATTGAAATAGATACCAAGGCTGAATTGGAAGAATTGCATGAGCCTTATAGTTATTTTCATAGAAAGACAGAACAGTTCTTAGATTTTGGTGTGGAGAAAGTTATCTGGGTTTTCACCAATACTCAAAAGGTAATGATTGCTGAAAAAGATGAAGATTGGAAAATCATCAATTGGAATAAGGACATTAATGTACTAGAAGGCATATCTATCAACATCAGTAAAATAATTCCTCAATAAATCCTGTTCTATTTGGGCATTGTGTTATTTTTACCGCTTAAATAGAAAGATGTCAATAAACACTCAATCGACTGTCACCAAGGAAGTCATTACTGAATGGTTCAAACAATTACAAGATCACATTTCTAGTAGTTTGGAAATGCGAGATGGTAAAAGTAGCTTTGAAGAGGATTTATGGACTCGCCCTGAAGGAGGTGGCGGTAGAACTCGTATCATTCAAAAGGGGGCAATCTTGGAAAAAGGTGGTGTTAATTTCTCTGCCGTTCATGGTGAAATGCCCGAAAAAATACTCCAGGCTTTAAAACTGCCCAAAGCCAATTTTTATGCAACAGGCGTCTCTATAGTGTTGCACCCACAAAGCCCAATGTTGCCCATCATTCATATGAATGTCCGTTATTTTGAGATGAGCAATGGCATTTTTTGGTTTGGCGGTGGAATTGATCTCACTCCCCATTATGTTTTTGAAAAGGATGCACAGTTTTTTCACAGGCATCTCAAGCAAGTCTGCGACCAGCATCATCCCGATTATTACCCAAAGTTTAAGCAATGGGCTGATGATTATTTTTACATCAAACACCGACAGGAAACGAGAGGTGTTGGTGGTATCTTTTTTGACCGTTTGGCAGATAAGGATGGATTTAGTAAAAACGATAGGTGGGCATTTGTACAGTCGGTTGGTGAAGCATTTGTGCCAATTTATATGCAAATGATTGAGAACAATATTGACAAAACCTATGGTGAACAAGAGGAAAATTGGCAAAAGCTTCGTAGAGGTCGTTATGTCGAATTTAATTTGGTGTATGACAAGGGGACCAAGTTTGGATTGGATACCAATGGTCGTATTGAATCCATTTTGATGAGTTTGCCTCCAGAGGTCAATTGGCAGTACAATGTACAGCCAGAGGCAGATAGCTCTGAAGCATTTACCCAAAAAATGCTAAAAAAAGGCATTGATTGGGTATAAATCGGTCAATTTTTCTGAATTTACATTAAATGCCGTCAAAGAATTTTAAATTTTGTGCAGCATTGTAGGCTTATGTGTATTTTTGTATTAGAAATCAGTTTAGCTAATTTGATATGAGCAACAAAGGCAATAGACCCAAACGATCCAAGCCCTCGCAAATTTATGCCATTGCGAGTATTACTGTGGTGCTTTTTGTACTGGCCCTCTTGGGTTCGTTGATGGTAAACGCCCGAAAGTTGTCTAAGCAATTGCGTGAGAATGTCGAAGTCAATTTGATGTTGAAAGATGGGGTTAAAGAAGCAGAGATTAAGGCGTTGGACAAAAGATTGAGTAAGGCTCCTTATGTACTCTCTACCAATTTTACTTCTAAGGAGGATGCTGCTAGAGAATTTGAGGCGGAATATGGTGAAGAGTTTACCAAAATTTTGGGCTTTAATCCTTTGGACAATACTTTGAGTTTGTACTTGAAAGCAGAATATACTCAAACTGATAGCCTTAAAATGCTGGAATCTAAGCTTGCAAAATTGAGTGAGGTGAAAGAGGTCAGTTATCCACGCAATTTGGTACACCTCATCAATGACAATATCCGCAAATTGAGCATCGGATTGCTGCTTTTATCTGCCATTTTTTTGTTCATTGCCATTACTTTGATCGACAATACCATCAAATTGTCTATGTACTCCAATCGTTTTCTCATCAAAAGTATGCAGTTGGTGGGGGCAACTAGACAGTTCATTCTTAAACCTTTTGTTAGGAGTAGTATGTTTAATGGGGTTATTAGTGGTATTTTGGCAAGTCTGTTGTTGATTTTGTTCCTATATTTTATCAACAAAAACCTGAATGTGCTGGAAATCCGCAAAGATATGCTACATTATGCGTACATTTGTTTTTCGGTTATTGTGATTGGCGTTTTGTTGTCTTATTGGAGCACGAAATCTGCTGTCATTAAGTATCTCAAATTAAAGCTAGACGAATTATACTAAACCCTAAATAGCATTTAGACCAATTTTACAAAGATGAATAAAAGAAAATATTTCCATCACCCACTCTTTGATCGTTCCAATTTTATGTTGATGCTCATAGGCATTGCCATTATGGTTTTGGGTTATATTATGATGATAGGAGGCGGTTATACCGATTCTGTAACTCCCAATTATGATGTAAAATATGGTTTTCGTACAACAATACTGGCTCCTTTTTTAATTCTACTTGGCTTGGCAATCAATGGTTATGCCATTATGAAAAAGCCCTCTCAAGAACGTTCGGATTGGGTTGAACAAAATGTGTTCACACAAAAAGACAGCATTGTTTCAGAACGCAGACGCAGCTTGGATATTGATAGCAAACCCAATACAGTGGTAGATCGAAAGCCCATTGGTTCTACAAGCGAAAGCCCCAAAACAGTTGACAATCTTTCTAAAAGAAAGTCCAACAAAAAAAACAAAAAAGCATAACCCACAGCTTCAATAGTATTTCATATATATGTCCGCAATAGATGCCATTTTACTTGGAATTGTACAAGGCTTAACTGAGTTTTTACCCGTTAGTAGTAGCGGACACATCGAATTGGGAAAAGCTATTTTGGGAACCGATTTAGACAACGACTTACTTTTTAGCTTATTGGTACACTGCGCTACTGTACTGAGTATTCTCATTGTTTTTAGAAAAGACATTCTTTCACTTTTGCGCAATCTTTTCACCTTTGAATGGAACGAGGGCAATCAATTTGTTGCCAAAATTTTGCTGTCTATGGTTCCTTTGGGTTTGTTGTATGTTTTTCTCAAAGACCACATAGAACAACTTTTCGAGGGACGTTTGGTTTTGGTGGGTGCCATGCTGGTTTGTACTGCTGGTATATTGATGCTCTCTCGGCTCGAAAAAAGCACCAAAGGTCGCTTGACATTTGGCAAAGCTCTCATCATTGGTGTTGCCCAGGCCATTGCCGTATTGCCAGGGATTTCTCGTTCGGGTTCGACCATTGCCACCGCCTTGGCATTGGGGGTTGACCGACAACAAGCAGCCCGTTTTTCATTTTTGATGGTTTTGATTCCCATACTAGGTGCGAGTGTGCTGGAACTTCGTCATTTTGATGAGTTGGTAGTACAGGGACAAGGTGAGGCTCTGCCTTTATTGCTGGGCTTTATTGCTGCCTTTGTATCAGGTTTAGCAGCTTGCCAATGGATGCTCAAAATTGT
>JAHDIA010000663.1 GCA_020631035.1 Chitinophagales bacterium
AGTTTGTTGCTCGGCTGCAACATTGATGTATTGAGTACGTGCTTCATAAGCATCACTCCAAGCCCAACCACATCCTTGAGGACGTACACAACGAATGATCCAACCAGAAGAATACATAGTTAAATCATAATGAGCTGTGTAAGATGTACCTAATTCAACAGCATCAGAATTGACTTGATCCGAGTATGGATTCCAAAGCCACATATATTCCAAATAAGAATCGGTACTTGGAGCACCACCATTGATGGTAATGGTTTCTCCATAATAGCAAGAAGTCTGTGAGTCAACCCAGCCTGCGTTTTGAACCCAACACCAAGGATTCGATTCACCCCAAGCTTGATTGCTACAACAAAGCAAGATTACTATAAGTAAACTGCTCATTCTGTATAGGGAATGAAAAATACTTTTCCCCTGTAACTTTTTAAATGTAAAAGCTGTGAACATAATTAGTTATTAAGTTTATTAGGCAATAATTAAAATTTTATTCCTTATAAAAGATTGAGGGGGAAAGATAATTTGGAAGGAAAGTATATACACAACAATACCATACTTTAAAACAAGTAATGGTTTGTTAGACACAGAAGTGATGCATTACAGACTATTCAATTATAAAAGGGGGAATGTGTTTTGTAAGGAGGGTGTTAAGCTACAATAACATTGTGTTAGATTGCAAATATCAATAATGTAACACAAAAATGGAAATTTTTTTTTAAGATTTTTGGGAACATTATTTTAATGTAAGCGTAGTTGGCTTGAGTATGAACATTTAAGGGAAATAAAAATGTGTTTTGGTGAGAAGTAATTTGTATTATTGATTGATAAACAGCAATTATTGCATCCTTTTAATTGAAATAATTTATTTGTGAGTTCTAAGAAATTTTTTGGCTAGACCATCGTATCAACCAAAAGACTGTCCAAAGAGCATCCAATCAACATTTATCGCCTTCCTCATCTGTCAACTCCCAGAAGGTATCGTCCTTGTTTTCTTCGCTTCGGTCCTTGCAGGGAAAGTCTTTTTCTATGAGTAAGTATAGCTGTTCATCATTGTCTAAACTTTGGTAATTTTCTAGGCTTACTTGTGTTGATTTACTCCAAGTGTATGCCATAGAGTGGGGTAGGTAAACAATGATTTGATTTTTAAGATATGTAGCATTTGTTTCTGTAGCGTCTTTATCTAGCGACAAGACAAAGTCAAAAGAAATGCCTCCCCCGAAGGAAAGGCTTTCTTTGATTGTTTCATTTTCTAAGAGTTGCGCAATGTCCGATTTGCGAAGTCTTAGTCGGATGCTGTTGTGAGTACAACGAATTTTCATTTTGATAAATGTGTTTAAAAAACGTGCTCTGCGAATGCGACTGAACAATGTAATCTAGCCCCGATAGCAGTGGAAAGCTTGTAGAGATGCGATTTATCGCATCTACAACTTGCAACGGATAGCGGGTCAACAAGTAGCGACGAAGCACCCATACATTTGCTCCAAAAAAATATTTTAAATTTTCGCTGCCAAATGAGAAGCTTCTTTGATTGCTTTCTTCGCATCCAATTCTGCTGCAACATTTGCCCCGCCAATCAAATGAACCGTTTGACCATCAGCTTCGAGGGCAGCATGCAAATCTCTAAGGGGTTCCTGTCCTGCACATATCACCACATTGTCAACAGGCAAAATTTGTGTTTCCTCATTGACCGTAATGTGTAAACCTTCATCATCTACTTTGTTGTATTGGACATTGGCAATCATATTGACTTTTTTCATCGCCAAACTTGCCCTATGAATCCAGCCAGTCGTTTTGCCCAAGTTTTTACCGTGTTTGCCACCCGAACGCTTGAGCAAATAAATTTCTCTAGGCGAAGGGCTAGGAGCAGGCATTGCCACCGCACCCGCATTGGCATAGCTCATATCAACTCCCCATTCTTCCATATATTTTTCGGTGTTTAGACTAGCAGATTCGCCTTCGTGTGCCAAAAATTCTGCCACATCAAAGCCAATTCCACCTGCTCCGACAATGGCCACTTTGTCCCCAACCGCTTTGTTGTGGTACAATACATCGGCATAAGTCAAGACCTTTGCGTGATCGGCTCCTTCAAAGGTGACTTTACGTGGTGTGACACCCGTTGCTAGAATGACCTCATCAAAACTGCCTTCTTTGAGTATTGCATTTGTTGCTTTGGTATTTAAGTGTAATTGGACACCTGTCACCTCAATTTGTTTGCCATAATAACGGATGGTCTCGGCATAATCTTCCTTACCAGGAATCACCTTTGCCATATTGAATTGTCCGCCAATTTTGTTTTCAGCTTCATACAAATGTACTTCGTGTCCACGCATAGCAGCCGTTGTTGCAAATGCCATACCAGCAGGGCCTGCGCCCACGACCGCCAATTTCTTTTTGTTTTCGGTAGGGTAGTAGTTCAATTCTGTTTCGTAACAGGCTCTTGGATTGACCAAGCACGAACTGACTTGCATCGTAAAGGTGTGGTCCAAACAAGCCTGATTACATGCAATACAGGTGTTTATTTCATCACTACGATTTTCCATTGCTTTGATGACAAAATCAGCATCAGCCAAAAATGGACGAGCCATAGACACCATATCTGAACAACCATCTTGCAAAATACTTTCGGCTATTTCGGGCGTATTGATACGGTTGGTCGCAATAAGTGGAATATTGACTTCCCCCATCATTCGTTTGGTCACCCAAGCAAAACCGCCTCTTGGTACAACTGTTCCAATAGTCGGAACCCTTGCCTCATGCCAGCCGATTCCTGTATTGATGATGGTCGCTCCTGCTTTTTCGATTTCCTTGGCGAGTTGTACCACCTCTTCCCAAGTACTGCCATCTTTGACCAAGTCAAGCATCGACAAGCGGTAAATGATGATAAACTCTGGTCCTACTTTTTCCCGAATGTCTTTGACAATACGAATCGGAAATTGGATGCGATTTTCATAGTCGCCGCCCCATTCGTCGGTTCTATGATTGGTATGGCGTACAATAAATTGATTAATGAGATAACCTTCGGAACCCATTACTTCAACTCCGTCATAACCAGCCTCCTTTGCCATTGCCGCACAATTGACATAGTCTGCGATGGTTTGTTCTACTTCTTCGCCGCTTAATTCTTTGGGTTTAAAAGGGGTAATGGGCGATTGAATAGGAGAAGGTGCAACGGCTTGCGGATGATAAGCATATCGACCACTGTGGAGGATTTGCATACAAATTTTCCCCCCTTCTTTGTGGACTGCCTCAGTAATGATTTTGTGGTGATTGGCTTCTTCGAGCGTAGACATTTTAGCAGCTCCCATTCCCACAGCTCCTGCGGTATTGGGGGCAATTCCGCCTGTGACAATCAAACCTACTTGCCCTCTGGCACGTTCGGCATAATAAACAGCAGCTCTTTCTAGCCCATTGGGGACTTCTTCGAGCATAGTGTGCATCGAACCCATCAACACCCGATTTTTGAGCGTCGTAAATCCCAAATCGAGCGGTGACAATAATTTATCATACATAGTAAAATCGTTTATTTGATGAAAGTGCTGTAAAGATAAAAAATTATCAAAGAATGGATAAAAATGAGGACGGAACGGGAAATACTTCGGACGGTGGCGACTCCCAGCTATCCGCTTTTACTCCCCTTGGTGGTCAAATCTAACAGATTTTCA
>JAHDIA010000664.1 GCA_020631035.1 Chitinophagales bacterium
GGTAATATCTGCACCTTCTCCTTGGAATACAATTTGATTGTTGCCATCAAAGTTTCCTGCCCATAGTGCATTTGCCCCACCAATATTTACTTGTGCATCTTCACCATAGGTAGCAGTTTCTAAGCTAGTAAAGTCAATCACTGGAATCTCTGTTCCACCAATAAGAATTGGGTCTTGTGTCATGATACCTAAGTGGTTTCTGTGGTGTAGTGATAAGTAATACTCACCAGCATCTACACCAAATGCTACAGGAGAAATACCATCTACATCTACCCAGTCGCCATCTCTCTGAATCAATACCGCACGAGTAGCCACTATTTGAGCTGGGTCATTTTGATCTCTAAGCATCATTAAGCCCCAATCAACAATAGCGTCAGGTCCTTCAACAGTCAATGTGTTGGCATCAACTGTTTCAGTTCCTTGGTGCCCAAATTGATTCATACCACTGTATGGGTTCTGAGCAGGAATCAATTCTTCTACACGTAAAATATCTTTCATAGAGAAAAGACCATCATTGTTTTTGCCTGAAGTATTTGATACTTCTTGCGAAGGTTTTGCAGCACCTTCAACAATACCTGCTTCGCTTGGTCCTTGTAAGAAAGCTCTAGCAGCAGCAATACTTCTAAATGGTACATAACCTGCGTCAATGGTTGGATCAAACTCTCCTGGATCTAAATCAATTACATCTGTAAATCCATTCAAAGCATTGGCATCGCTATCGTCAGCGGCTCCAGTACTTGCGCCATCACCCGCACTTGTTCTAGTTCCCAAATCGTACTGACCAAATTGAACAACATAGTCCAAGTTTGGATCTAAGTTAATGAACTCATAGTAACCAGTCGTATCAGAAACAGTGCTGTCAATAGGATTATTCAAATCAGTAGCATCATACAAGTAAATCTGAATGTCTCCAACAGGCTCATCAGTTGCATCTTGTATACCATTGCTATTGAAATCAATAAAGGTATAATCACCCAAACCAGCCAAAGGCTCAGGAACTGGTGTATATCCAGCATCAATGGTAGGATCATTGTCACCAGGAGCCAAAGTAACGATGTGGCTCATAGCATCTCCTGAACCGTCATTCATAGGAACAGCATCACTGTCATTTGCATCATTTGTACCTGCATCAGCAGTAGTCAAAGTGTAGTCTGCACCGCCACTTGTAACATCGACAGGGAAGATGACTTTGTAGTTACCAGCTTCCAATTCAGTAAATTGATAGAAACCAGTAGCGTCTGTAGTTGTTTGGTCGAGGATGTTTCCATTGGCATCTGCCAAGAACACAGTTACGCCTTGTAAGCCAGTCTCAGTTGCATCTTGAATCCCATCTTCATCCGCATCAATCCAAACGTAATCACCAAGGCTTGCCAAAGGTTCAGGTACTGGTGTATATCCAGCATCAATGGTAGGGTTGTTTTCCCCATCACTCAAAGTCACTACTTGACTCATAGCATCCCCTGAACCATCGTTCATAGGAACAGCATCACTGTCATTTGCATCATTTGTACCTGCATCAGCAGTAGTCAAAGTGTAGTCTGCACCGCCACTTGTAACATCGACAGGGAAGATGACTTTGTAGTTACCAGCTTCCAATTCAGTAAATTGATAGAAACCAGTAGCGTCTGTAGTTGTTTGGTCGAGGATGTTTCCATTGGCATCTGCCAAGAACACAGTTACGCCTTGTAAGCCAGTCTCAGCTGCATCTTGAATCCCATCTTCATCTGCATCAATCCATACATAATCACCAAGGCTTGCAGTAGGACAATCCTCGGCTCCAACAGTTGTGGTTTCTTCAATGGTACAGCCATTCAACACATTCATAACGACCACAGTATAAGTACCAGGAACAGTTACGCTTGGATTTTGTTGGGTAGAAGTAAAACCGTTTGGTCCAGACCAGCTATAAGAAACTGCCATAGTTGAACTAGCAGACAAGGTAACAGCCGAACCATCACAGCCCAAAGGACCATTGTTAGAAATGGTTGCCAAAGGTGGGGTTAATACTTCACTTACAGTAACAGATTGAGTCATGGTACAACCCGAAACACTTGTTGCAGTTAAAGTATATGTTCCTGCTGTTGTTACAATGGGATTTTCTAAAGAAGAAGTAAATCCGTTAGGACCAGTCCAAGCATATTGAGCAACATCTGTTGCATTGGCAATCAATTGAACTTCTGTTTCAATACAGGTAATTGAGTTTTGTGCGCCAGGCTTGATGTCTGGGAAAATATTGTCTTCCATAACAACTGTTGTAGCTGTTTCAATACAACCACAATCATTGCTTACTTCTACACTGTAGGTGCCAGCTTTATCAGCCATAAGAGTTGAAGCAGATTCACCAACAATCATATCGCCTTCAAAGAACCAAACAAAAGTGGTAACATCAGAAGACGCATTGGCAATAACACTTACATCTTGAGCACAAGTCAATGGACCATTGTTTGAAAGGGTAATGCTAGGATTGCTACAAGCTTCAATGCTAACAGTAGAGCTTGCAGAACACTCACCTTTAGAAACAGTCAAAGTGTAATCACCTCCTGCCGTCACAGTTGGGTTTTGCTCATTCGATGCAAAGCCATTTGGACCAGTCCAGCTATAACTGATATTGTTGCCATTCAAAGTTGTACTACCCAATAATTGTACACTTGCATTGCTACAAGTCAAGTCACCATTAGCAGTAGCAGTAGCGGTTGGATTGGTTTCGTCAACAGTTACAGATTGAGTTACACTACATCCTTCACAGTCAGTAACTGTCACACTGTAGGTTCCTGCTTGAGTTACATTGATGCTAGTACCGTTGGCACCAGTTGACCAAGCATAAGTAGTATTGCTATTGTTGTTGCAAACCAAATCACCCAACATAATGTTAATATCTCCTAGAGTATAATAGCCATCACCACCGGTGACATTTAACCAACCAGAAGCACCAAAACCATATCCTGTTTGATTGGCTCCGTCACCCAGTTGGAAGGCTGGTCCCATTGGAGATATTTGGAATGTCCCGTGGTTTTGAGAAACAATGGTTCCCATCATAACTGGATAGTATACCCAGCCAGTATAATCATCTTGCCCACAGCTATTGGCCTTAGGACTTTCTGCTGGTGGCGTACTTGTTTTACCAGAATAGAAGGCTTCAATGATTAGTTGATCGCCACCACCTACAGCAGTAGCATAATAATAAGCAGTTCCATCATTGTACT
The DNA here is from genome assembly GCA_020631035.1 of Chitinophagales bacterium. GTDB lineage: Bacteria > Bacteroidota > Bacteroidia > Chitinophagales > UBA2359 > JAHDGP01. Next base: position 3,204 of record JAHDIA010000664.1, read on the forward strand.
CTTCCCAAGTAGCAGAAGTCAATTCAAAGTGAATACCTGGTTCATTGTCATCAAACTTCAACCATTGACCATATACAGTTCCGCTATAACAAGCAACTGTATTGGCTACTTCTCTAACACAATAATTACAGTCAGCAGCTCCACTTGCATTAACAGTAAGTGTTGCTGTCTCTCCTGTACAAATCTCTAGGTCGCCAGTGATATTGGCATCCAATACACATTCGTAAGGAGGTCTTGGAAGTGGATCAAAAGTAGGAGCCAATTCAGGACAAGGATATATGGTAAATGTTTGAGCATTACAACCAGTAATCATATAGTGTTCGTCAAACTCCAAATTGTTCCAGTCGTCGCCAATAATGGTTCTCCACTTTTCGCCCTCATAAGAGCTAACAGTATAAGAACCACCAGCAGGAATGTCGGCAAAAAAGATGTCACCAGTAGTTACCCAATG
>JAHDIA010000665.1 GCA_020631035.1 Chitinophagales bacterium
ACCAGGCTCCGTGCGTTCTTTGTATAGAACAAAAATTCATTAGCCAAAACATCAATTTATTTAATTTACAGTGTACTGAGTAATCTTGTTGTTGACCTGGGTGGTGATTTTTAGAACGAACTTCTTTACAAATGTAGGTTGCTCCTTGGACCACTTTGTTTGCTTCTTTTTGGGGCAAACTACGAACGGTCATTTGGCAAGTGTGCTACGAATCAATAATGTTTTCAATCCAAAATCAATTGTAATATCATCACGTCAACCCATTTGTCATTGACGTATCCTATTTTGCGCTGAATGCCAACTTCTTCGTAACCTAGCTTTTTGTTGTATTCGATACTGGTTGTATTGTTCGCCCATATTTTGGCAACGAGGTGCTTGTATTGGAGTTCCTTGCATTTTTGAATGATAAAGCGTTTAAAGTGAGTTCCCAAGCCTCTGCCAGTGTAGCCTTCTTTTAAATAAATAGAGGTTTCACAAGTATATTTATATCCTAGACGGTCGCTGTATTTTTTGATGATGCCCCAGCCGATGCTCTGCTCATTTTCTTCCATTATATACAGTGCCTCTCTTTCATTTTTGTTTTGTAAAAACTGAATGTAATTATCCGCTGTTTGTGGGGTAAGATTCATATTGGCAATGCCTAAATAGGGATTATAGATGTCAGCAATAACGGCACAATCCTCTATTTGGGCAGACCTAATATTGATGTTGGGGTATTTCATTTTTTCCGCAATCGCATTTTGATACCATACTTAGGACGCAGTGTCACCAATGGCTGCATTTCAATTTGCTGGTTTTCAACCAATTTAAAATCAAATTTTTGGACAAGGCTTGCTATTGCCAATTGCATTTCCATCATAGCAAAGTTGTTGCCGATGCACAAGCGTGGTCCTCCCCCAAAAGGAAAGTAGGAAAACTTGTGTTTGTCTTTCATATTTTCTTTGGTAAAACGTTCAGGGCGAAACTCTTCGGGTTGGTCCCATACTTTTGGGTTGTGGTGTGCCCCATAAATAAAGGTAAGTGCCACGGTATCTTTGGGAATTTTATAACCCAAAATCTCATCATCCGCTACCGACAGACGATCGGTCACCCAAGCGGGTGGATACATACGCATAGACTCTTTGACCACTTGGGTAATGTATTCCAACTGCCTTAAATCTTCAAAGGCAATTTTTCGGTTTCCAATCACTTGCGCCAACTCTTCCCGAATTTTTTGTACCACTTCGGGATGTTGGGTAAACAAATACAAGGTCCATACCAAGGAATTAGCAGAGGTTTCGTGTCCCGCAGCGAATAATACCATGCATTCTTCTAGGAGTTGTCGGTCAGTCATTCCTTCTCCAGTGTCTTCATATCTTGCAGAGAGGAGCATATCCAATAAATCGTCGTATTCTTCTTTGCTTTTTCTACGGTCCCCAATCACTTGTAAAATCATCTCTCCAGCATCTTCTGCCAAATCTAAGTGTGTTTGGGTTTTGCCTGACCAATTGAACCACCAGCGCAAATAAGGTTGTCGGACTTGACGTACCAAAAACTTTTGAATGACTGTAATTCTATCGCCCAAACGAGTCAATAATTCGTCATTGGTCTCGGTCCCAAAAAGAGATTTTGCGACTACTCTAAAAGCGAGTTCCATCATTTCGTGTGCCATTTCGATTTCTTTTCCCCCTTCGGCTTTTGCCTCTAAATCGACCATAAAATCGTCTATGACTTGCTGCATAATATCGGTCAATGCTGCCAATTTTGCCCTATGAAAACCAGGCTGAATCAAGCGTCTTTGTCGAAGCCAATACTCTCCGTCTGCTGTCAACAAACCTTTTCCCAAATACTGTGCTAGCAACTCTGTTTGCACCTTTGACTTGATGTAATTTTTGTTGTTTTTTTGCAGAATGTGCTGACTAAATTCTGGGTGAATGCTCATTATTCCCCTATTGGAACCTCCAAAATTAAAGCTGACAATGTCTCCATACTCTTCAATGTATCCTTTCCAAACTTCAAGTGGGTTCTCGACCAAACGTTTTAAATTCGGCAGAACTTTTATCATAGGAATGCTGGGAGGCAGTTGTTGGTTGACAGACTTTTGCTCTGTACTTTTTTCTATGGTACTCATTGAATCACATTTTTCATTCTTTGACAAAAACGCTTTATAGAAACCTGTCTGCAAACCCCTTGCTGGTCTGCGACTTCGTCTCAACATCAGAATAGGTTTGCAGACAGGTTCTTAATATACGGATTAGTTTTGGCAATTATGAGTTGTAAATTGTGAATTATGAATTGCTTGAGTGTTTTTTGTTGATTGAGACAAAATGACAAACTAATTTTTCAATCAACTTAATCCTTATTTTGGGGCAGCGTGTGTGGCTTTGAGGCTTCGTTCAATCTGGTTAGCCAGCGCGTGTTTTGTCCTTCGTACAAGCGAGCATCCACCCGCTCATCCGACACTAAAATTTAATTGTGAGTTATAAATTGTGAGTTGTGAATTGGCTTAGTGGTTTTAAAAGACCAAACGAACTCGCCTACGCCTGATGGGAGCGGTACCCACTGCCGAGACAGGCCTGTGAGACAAGGAGGAGCGACGGCTGACGATAGGAAGACTAGCGACGACTATGGCGAAGGGGCTGGTGAGGAAGTGCGTACAAGCGGACAGCAGGGAGTCACGATGGTTTGAAAGATAGGCGTTCCGTACAAAAAATGGCAGATCAAATATTGACCCGCCATTTTCACTAAAAATATATATGACAGCTTTAAAATTGATCTGCCATTTTCACTAAAAACATATATGAAAAAAAACCTACTATTTTACAGTAATACTAAAACAATAACTTATCGTTTTATCTTTCGATATTTTTTAATATTACTCTAGGCTATAAATACCTAGATTCTTTTTTTGTGATGTTCTCTGATTTTTATTTAGGTATTGGTCAATGGCATTGGCAGCTTCTCTGCCCTCTGCGATTGCCCAGACGACCAAGGACTGCCCTCGTCGCATATCTCCTGCGGCAAATACTTTGTCTATAAGGGTTTGGTATGCCTCGGTTTGTACGTTTTGGCGAGTATCTAAGGGGAGATTGAGGTCTTGTAAAAGGGCATCTTTAAGAGGGTGTAAAAAACCCATTGCCAAAAAAACTTTGGTGCAAGGAATGATGCGTTCTGTCTCCTTGCGTTCTTTTAACTTGAATTGCCCATTGTCGTCTTTCTCCCACTCTATGTCAACCACCTTAATGCCTGACAAATGTTCGCCATCTTGGGAAACGAAGGCTTTGGTGAGTATTGCCCATTGTCGATCGCAACCCTCTTCTTGAGAGCTAGAGGTACGCAAGATCAAGGGCCATTGTGGCCAGGGATTCTCTGTTCCTCTTTGTGTATCAGGTTTGCCCAGAATTTCGATTTGGGTAATGCTTTTGGCTCCTAGGCGATTGCTTGTCCCTATACAATCGGAACCCGTATCGCCTCCACCAATGACCACCACTTCTTCGTCCTTTACATTGATGTGTTTTGCTTCTGGCATGCTTTGTCCTGCGACCCTTCGGTTGTTTTGTTCTAGAAATTCCATCGCAAAATGAATGCCTTTGAGTTGGCGTCCTTTGATGTCTAAATCTCTAGGAACACTGGAACCTCCACACAACAAGACTGCATCGTAACGT
>JAHDIA010000666.1 GCA_020631035.1 Chitinophagales bacterium
AAAATTTGTATCCACCCAACTTTAAAACATCTGTTAAAATTTCTAAACATTGTGTTGCGGGAGGATGCGATTTTTGTCTGCAAACTGCCTATAAAGGAAGGCTTGGAGTCTTTGAAATGTTGCCTCTTAATGAAATGTTAAAAAGGGAATTGCAAAAAAAAGATTTTGATTCTACCAATATTTGTAATAAATTGCAGCGGGAAACATTGGGTCAAGGTGCGTTTGAACTTTTTGCAAATGGTGTAACTACCATTGATGAAGTTTATCCGTACTTATCTGGGTAAAGCGAAATAAATAAATTGAACCATTTGACTTGATATTTTCTAATCTACTTCATCAAAAATACTCACCTTAGCGCTGCTAGGATTGCGTTTTTTTCCTTGTATATTAAAAAATTTCTTCATCAAATTTAGGTCCACCTTATTTTTTTCCACTTTACTAAAGCTAAATTAATAAGATAAATGAAACTCTGTATTAGTAGGCAAATTATATTTGCCCTAGTCATCTTATTGGTTTCCCCAATTGTGCTTTGTGCCCAATCAGATCGTTTTGTTCATTTAGAGCAAAAACTTGATATGCTTGCAGGCACAGAGATACCTGCACTTAATTCATCTGTAGATGCCTCATTCTCAGAAGTTTCCATCCAAGATTTTATTAGAGCCTTAGGGAAAACAAGCAATCTAAATATCAGCATTGATCCTGAAATCAAGGTGCAATTGGTCAATAATTTTTCAGATGCAAAAGCCAAAGATGTTGTCTTGTTTTTGTGTAAGAAATACCAATTGGATTTGGATTTTACAGGAAATATTGTTTCCATTCAAAAATACATACCACCTCCCAAAGCACCTGCCCAAGCAAAAGTCTTAGGGATTGATTTTGATAAAAATACGCATACAATCAGCCTTGATTTGTCAAATGACACCTTGGCTAAAGTCGTGAAAAAAATGGTTTTAGAGACTGGTGAAAACATCATACCTGCGGCAGGTTTGGGGAATGAAAAGGTATCTATCTTTATCAGAGATGTAAATTTGGAAGAAGCCTTAAAACAACTGACTTACGCCAATGATTTAAATTTAGAAAAATCCGAAGACAATATTTTTTACCTGAAACGGAAAACACCAGGGCTTCCCCAACAAACAACACAAGCCAATCAGGGAGGAGGGGGCAGAAGCAGTAGGAATCGTGCTGGTTCAGGGAATTTTTCCATACAAATTGACGAGACCAATCCCAGTATCCCCTTGATTAGTTTGGATGCTCAAAATGCCTCTATTTCAGACATCATTCAATCTTTGAGTGAGCGTTTGGGATATGGCTATTTCGTTTTGGATGAGCCTCAAAAAAATGTGACAAGTATGCTCAAGGGAGTGCCTTATGAAGGAGTCTTGAGTCATTTGCTTGGGGGGACAGGATTGACTTACAAAAAAACAGGCAATACTTTTTTGATTGGAAAATTGACGAGTGGGGGATTGGGAGAAACCAAAATTATTCCATTGTTATATCGAACCGTAGATAAGCTGTCTGAAGTGATTCCCAATGATTTAAAAACAGGCTTGCAAATTGTAGAATTTAAAGAACAAAATAGTTTGGTGGTCAATGGTGCCGCTACAGAGATCGCACGCTTGGAAAAATTTATTACCGAAATAGATTTGGTTGTTCCCTTGGTCACCATTGATGTAATCATAATGGATTACAATAAAAATAGAGCCAATGAATTGGGCTTGACTGCGGGAATTGCAGATGCACCCGTTACAACCAATGGGCAAGTTTTTCCAGATTTAAATGTACAATTGGGTGGAGAGTCCATCAACGAAATCATTGGCATTTTAAATGGTTATGGTTTGTTTAATTTAGGCTCTGTAAGTGAACGGTTTTACATGAACATTCAAGCACTAGAATCGGACGATGTGGTCAGTATTCAGTCGGTGCCTAGATTGGCAACTTTGAATGGTCATGAAGCGACGCTTAGAATTGGACAAACGAGGTATTATGAGGCACAAACCAGAGATGTCATTGCTGCCCAGAGTACGACCACAGTTGTGACACAAGAATTTAGAGAAGCCAGAGCAGATTTAGCGATTGACATAGTGCCCATTGTATCGGGAGATGGAGAGGTGACGCTGGACATTAAGGTAGAAATTTCGGACTTTTTGGAGACACCAACCAATGCACCACCTCCGACTGCAACGAGGCAATTTACCTCTATGGTTAGGGTACAAGATGGAGAGACCATTGTGCTAGGCGGTTTATTGGACAAGCGGAAGAGTGAAAGTGGAAGAGGTGTGCCCATACTGTCTCGTATTCCGATTCTCAAGTGGTTTTTTAGCAATCGTTCTCGAAACAAAAGAGAAGGACAATTGGTCGTATTCATCAAACCTACTGTAAGCTATTGATATGAATTGGATCAAAGAAAATATTCGATTTAATGAATTGGCTTGTATTGAAGCTAAGCTGCAGGGGGAGGTCTGTACTTTTAATTTTGTACAACTCAAAAAGAAGGCTTCTAAAATAGTTGTTGAGCTAGAAGAAATTGGTTTAAGTCTCTCAGAATTAGAAGCTTTTGCCAATAAAAAAATCCCTACAGTCTTGACCATCAATGGTCAGGAAGTTTTGCATAGACAGCTCAAGGGAGAGGCTGAAACAGAGGAAGAAATGGTACAGAAAATCTTACCAGGAGCCAAGCGAGAACAGTTCTATTTGCAAAAGTATTTGGGCGAAAATCAGAAGGTTTGGCTGAGTTTGATAAGAAAAAGTCGCTTGGATGAGCTATTAAAAAACTTGCAAAACCAGTCTTGGTGCATTGTAAGTATAGGACTAGGTGGGTACAACTTGGCTAGTTTGTTGTTGTTGGACGAAAATGTTTCAGGCTTGAATGTATTGGAACATCGATTACAAGTAGGTACAGATGGTCTAATTGACCATTATCAGGTACATACAGATTTGTTGTTTGACACAGAAAACAAAAATTGCTTGGCAAAACTAGAGTTGAAAGAGGAAGCGTCAATGGTGGCTTATGCCAGTGGTTTAGCCTATTTTTTAGGCAATCAGTGTGAAGTGCTTTTGCCCGAAGTCGAACATCAAAAAGAAGAACAGCAGTATAAAAAAGTTTTTCAGAAACTCGCTTGGGGAATGTTGATTGGGACCTTGTTGGTTTTGTTGGGGAATGCAGTTTTGTTTATGGATTTGTTTGAAAAAAACAATCAAGCCAAAGGGGCAATTGAACACAACCAACAAGCCATTGCAAAAGTCGAGGCCTTGGAAGCGAAAATAAAAACACAGGACGACTTTTTGAATAAAATGGGGGGCAATTTAAGCAGATCGAAAACAACTTATTATGTGGATAATTTAATGGGAAGTATGCCCCAGTATATTCGCTTAAATAAATTGTCATTCGTCCCTGTTGTTGAGAAAAAGAATGAGATTAAATTAGAAAAAAATATTTTGCTATTAGAAGGGATAAGCGAAAATAGTTTGTATTTGAACAACTGGATAAAGGAAATTAAAAACATTGATTGGGTCAAGGAGGTAGACATTGAATTAGAAGAGACAAAATTTCAATTGATGGTACATCTAAATGTTTGAAGATTAAGTTAGAAGATATGTTAAAAGATAAATCTTACAAACAAAAATGTTGGATGCT
>JAHDIA010000667.1 GCA_020631035.1 Chitinophagales bacterium
CAAAAGGTTTGTCTTAGAAAGAGACGAAGTAGAACGAATGATTGCGTGGACCTTTTAATAGAATTGTGAATTATAAAAATTGTGAGTTATGAGTTGGGCAAAATGGTTTGGTAACTTACAATTTACAATTTTTTATGGTGCAACGTATGTGGTTCATGGCTGCGGGAGTGCTGGTTAGCCAACGTCCCGATTTTATCGGGATACAAGCGTTCATCCACCCGCAACATCCGACGCAGAATTAATTGTGAATTATAAATTGTTCAAAACAAAATGCCCACATTCCCCGTAGAGACGCACGGCCGTGCGTCTGAACACAAAACGGGCGAAAACCAGGCGAAAACCGAACCCAAAACGGGCGAAATTGTATGGGCATCCTTTATGGTTGCCCGAACAAGAAACGGGTGCAAACAAAGAAACGACGAAGGACAAAACATGCCAAATACGCCCGATGGAAGCACATACCATGTATGGCGGACAGCGGGGACACCCAATGCAAACGAAGCCCCCAACATTCCGTTCAAAACAATGTAGGGGCATCCTTTATGGTTGCCCGAACAGGAAACAGGCAAAAACAACACCAAAAAATGCAGGGGTTGACCTAAGTGTCTACCCGAACCGAAAACGGGCGCAAAAAAACACCCAAACCAAAAACGGACAAAAAATAAAATTAATGTAGGGGCATCCTTTATGGTTGCCCGAACAGGAAACAGGCAAAAACAACACCAAAAAATGCAGGGGTTGACCTAAGTGTCTACCCGAACCGAAAACGGGCGAAAAAAATAAAATAAATGTAGGGGCATCCTTTATGGTTGCCCAATTCAGAAATCAACCATATGAAACATATTTTTACCATTTTATTATTCATTGGCATCATCCAAAGCACCAACGCCCAAAGACCACCAGGTGGTGGCGGAAGAGGTGGTTGGGACCCATCACAAATGCCCGATATAGAAATCAAGGGACAGGTATTGGACGAGGCGACCCAAGAAGGATTGGAGTTTGCGACCATTGCGATTTACAGCAAAAAAGATTCGAGTGTCACAGGCGGAGCCATTACCGATATGGAAGGCAAATTTGTGGTCAAAACCAAACCAGGAAAACTATATGCAGTGGTAGAGTTTTTGGGTTACGAAAAACAAGTAGTAGACCCCATACCAATTGATCGAGAAAAAATGAAATCGGGCGACCGTAGCGTGGATTTGGGAACCATTGTTCTCAATGCCTCAGGTGTCTTGATGGAAGAAGTAGAGATCAGAGCCGAGAAAAGTGAGACACAATTTTCGCTAGATAAAAAAGTATTCAATGTAGGGAAAGATTTGGCAAACAAAGGAGGAACTGCTGAAGAGATTTTGGACAATGTACCTTCCGTTACGGTAGATGTAGAAGGCAATGTCAGTTTAAGAGGAAGAGAAGGCGTCCGCATTTTGATTGATGGAAAACCTTCGGGATTGACAACGGGGGAGACAAGTAGTTTGAGACAGATTCCAGCCAATATGATAGACAAAGTAGAGGTGATTACCAATCCGTCCGCCCGTTACGAAGCGGAAGGAATGGCAGGCATTATCAATGTCGTATTGAAGAAAGACAAACGAAGTGGTTTCAATGGTTCCTTTGATGTGACAGGCGGTTTGCCAGCCGTTGCAGGTTTGGGAGCCAATTTGAATTATAGAAAAGGAAAAATTAACTGGTTTGCCAACTATGGATTGAACTACCAAAGAGGACCTGGAGGAGGCAGCCTTTTTAGGGAAACTCAATTGGGCGATGCCATCCAATATTTGGACCAAAACAGAGATATGGAACGGGGTGGTTTGAACAACACCTTTCGTTTTGGAATGGATTACTATTTTAAAGAAAAAGAAAGTTTGACAGGTGCCTTCCAATACCGCTTCTCAGATGAGGACAACTTTGCCACCATGACTTACAAAGATTATCTTGGCACGCCTAGCAATTTGATTCAAAGCAGTATTAGAACCGATGATGAAATAGAAGAAGAAAGTGCCTTACAATACAGTTTGAATTACCGCAAAGAATTTTCGAATAGAGAACATACTCTCAATGCATCCATTCAGTATGAAGATGAATTGGAAACCGAGGGTTCGACTTTGATTGAAGATGTAACAGATGTCAAAACCAATAGTGTAAGTCAAATCAACCAACGTTCCAACAATAGCGAAGGAACCAAGACTTGGTTGTTCCAAGTAGATTATGTCAAACCTTTGGGTAAAAAAGACCACAAATACGAATTGGGTGCTAGAACAACTTTAAGAGAAGTCTCCAACGATTATTTGGTAGAAGAACAGAATGCCGAAGGAGAATGGTTCAATTTAGAAGGTTTGAGCAATGACTTTTTGTACGACGAAAAAATCTATGCCGCTTATGGGCAGTACGGAAACCGTTTTGGTAAATTCAGTTTTCAAGTCGGTTTAAGAGCCGAGTATACAGACATCAAAACGGAGCTTTTACAAACCAATGAGGAGAACTATATTGATACACTTAACTTTTTCCCAAGTGTGTTTTTGAATTACGAATTTAAGGAAGGCAATAGCCTACAAACCTCTTACAGTCGTCGGGTGAGGCGTCCTGGCTTTTGGGAACTCAATCCATTTTTTACCTTTAGCGACCGACGCAATTTTTTTAGTGGGAATCCTAACCTCAAACCAGAATTTACCGATTCATACGAAATCAATTATTTGCGTTTTTGGGACAAGGCTACTTTTTCAGGAGGAATTTACTACCGCCATACCAAGGGCGTAATTCAAAGACTGAAGACTTTTAGAGTAGATACTTTGTATGTACCAGAAGTGGAGCAATTGCTTATAGACACCATTATTGTGACAGGAGTGACACAACCAGAAAACTTGACCACTGCCGATGATTTTGGATTTGATTTTAATATATCTTATAGCGGCATTAAATGGTTGCGTTTGGATTGGAATTTGAATATGTTCCGTTCCATTACCGATGGGACAAACTTTGACAGCAGTTTTGAAGCAGACACTTATACTTGGACTTCCCGTTTGACTTCTCGGATTACTTTCTGGAAAGATGCCAATTTGCAAATTCGAGGCAATTATCGTGCGCCTAGAGAAACCACTCAAGGAAAACGGAAGTCTATCCTAAGTGTAGATTTGGGTGTGAGCAAGGACTTTTTGCCTTCCAAGAATTTGACAGCGACCATCAGTGTACGAGATTTGTTCAATTCTCGTAAGAGACGTTATGAGGTCTTTGGACCTAATTTTTATGAAGAGGGCGACTTCCAATGGCGTGCCCGTATGGCGAGTTTGACTTTGAGTTATCGTGTCAACCAAAAGAAAAAGTGGGGTCGTAAAGGTGGTGGAGGCTATCCAGGTGGCGGTGACAGTGGTGGATTTTAAAAATGAGTATATTTTGAATAAAAAAGTGTGTTAAAAACCCAAATTCGGGATTTTATTTTACAATTTTTATGTTTAATTTAGAGGGTCAAATGAATAGATGATATTCATTTGACCCTTTTCAATTTGGTGGGAGATCAACTATTACTCTGTAATATACTATTTGGTAGTTGGCATTGTTTGTGTAGTAACAAACAGTGGATAAGTAAGTAGTCTGACATAATTAAGGTTATATTTGGGATGAGCTTATTTTTGAGCTTA
>JAHDIA010000668.1 GCA_020631035.1 Chitinophagales bacterium
TCAATTGTCCAAGTCACTTCTTCACCAACAGTCACCAATGATTGGTCAACAGATTTGGTCAATTCCAAATCGATTAAACCTTCAGCATTAAGTGGAGCATCGTCTTGATCGTCTTCATTTGGATCATTGTTGTTTGGAGTAGAATCTATATCCATCTGATCAGCAGCACTTACTTGAGCTGTATTGATAAACATACCTGGCTCAATTACCCCTGCAACAATGTTTAAAGTTTTTGTTTCACCAACAGCCAAATCACCTACCATCCAAATACCAGAACCACCAGCATATGTACCATCAGCACTTACAAAGTTTACATTTGCAGGCAATTGGTCAAATACTTCGACACCCGTTGCGTCAGCAGGACCAACATTGGTAATATTTATAGTATAAGTAATTTGATCTCCTATTTGAACAGTTGTAGCATCAACTGTTTTATCTAATTCAAGGTCAATTTTACAATCGTCTTCGTTGCCATTGTTTACAACAAGTCCTTCATCTGGAATAACCAATTCACAGCCAGCTCCGAAAGGCTCAACTGTAACTGTATACGTTCCAGAAGGAACATCTGTAAAAGTAACTGTACTACCATTAGGAATGGTTGCACCACCTGGGTTCAATGTAAAAATGTAATCACCAGGTAAGTTAGCACTTACTGTAATAGAACCACCTTCGTTACATTCTCCATTTTCAACAACTGCATCAACAGTCAATCCTTCTAATGGATCATCAAATGTGATGACAAATTCTTGTGTACAATCAGCCACATCACCAGCAATACCTGTTACACGGATGCTGTAATCACCAGGACACAATTGGTCATATACTTCCAAAGTTGGTGTCAACAAAGAAGCATTGATTTCGATTGGATCACCAGCAAAAGTAGCGTTGTCAAACAATTCAAAAAACCATTGATTGGTACCATTTACTGCACCAGGTGCATCAATTACAATCATACCATTGCACTGACCACAACTTGGCTCTGTAATGTCCAATACAATCATACAGTCAGGTGGTGGAGCATCGTTAAAACCAAAATCATAAGTATGATTGACTTCACCAAAGTTTCCTGTTGTAAAAGTAATACTAGCATTTCCTTCATTGTCAATAGCAGCATCACTGTCTATCAAATCATTTCCACCAGCATTGTCACCTGTCAATTGGAAACCATCCAAAGCACCAGTACCCAACTGAGTAGAAGGGATACAAACTTTGTATTCCATAAATGGCAACAAACCGCCTTGTACATTACCATCATTAAAATAGTATGTACCATCAGCAGCTGTAAAAGTTGTTCCAACCAATTGTCCATCTTTGAACAATTCTACTTCAACTCCTTCAATTGGAGCTTCACCTGGATCTTGTACACCATCAGCATCTACATCGTACCATACACGGTTACCAATTTCAATTGGTGCTGGACCACACAATATTTCAACATCACCAATACCAGTTGACTTACCAAAAGCCTCTTCTGGAGTATTTGCATTGTAGAATACGGCATAGCCACCAGCGTCACTACCATCTATTGTACTCAATGTTTTAACACCACCAGCAAATGCTTGCAAAGTAGGGTCAAAAGCTGACATCAATACTTCGTTAGAACCAGGTAATAAAGCAATACCACCTAAAGAAGTTTCAAAGTGGAATGTTCCACCACTTCCTTGCCATTGGTCACCACAGAAGAACTCTGTACCATTTTGTCCACCAGTACTACAACCATTAGCGACAATATTTCCGTTGGCGTCAACCAAATTACCATTTTGCTCACCAATGTATTGGTCTGCAATAGGATCGTAATATACATAACGAATGTCACCACCACTGTTACCACTCAACAATTCAGTACCTGTTGACAAGTTCCAGTTGTTTCTTGTACCAGTTTGGAAACCAAAACGGTCACCATAACCCAAGATCATAGAACCATCAGCAGCAAACTCTATGTCTGTCAACATTGGTTGTGGATTGGCAATTTCTTGATTTTGGAAAGTAAAGGTTGCTGCATCAAAATCATCTGTCCAAGCATTCCAAGAACACTCTAAAGCAAAAGTTGTACAACCTTTATCATAGTCTAAAGACTCGGTATAGATTTGAGTAAAACCACCATTGGCAGGATTGAACTCATATACATAAGATTGCAATGCTCCACCATTTTCGCCAGAACATACCAAACCTACATATACTCTATCACGATGGTAATTCAATGCCCAAGGACGAGATTCACCTCCACAAGGAGTTGGAATATTGTAAGTGGTTACATCATTACAACTAGGCTGAGAAATAGGGTCGCCCGAACTGTCTCTAATGTCAATTTTAACCAACTCACCAGTATTCAAATTCACTGTCCAAAGAGAAGTTCCATCTGTAGAGATGTCCAAATCTCCCAAACCTTCTTTACCAATAGCTGCAAAAGCTTCTAAATCGTCGCTCTCGATTCCTTTATCAGGATCAAGGTCAGAACGATCAACAGCTCCTACATTGGTACAATTGGCTACATCAAAGAAGTTGCTTGAGGCACCTGTATTGGGATCCAAGGTATAAATACCTCCAATACCCAAAGGACCAAAACCAGAGTGTCTTCTGATTACAGTAGAAGTAAACAACAATTCTGATTGATTGTCGTAAGCAACACCCCAAGTAGCACCAATCTCAGAGGCAGAAGCCAATGAAAAAGCAAAGCCAGCATCACCAGCAGTAGGAGGATCAGTTGCATAATTGGCACCATCACCATCTCTACTGTATTCAAATGCTACAAAAGCATCTGGAGAACCAGCAGAGCCTCCTCCTAGAGGATCGCCATTGACATAACAAGGAACACCGATAATTGGATCAGCTTCACAGTATTCACCTGGATAAGCTATACCAAAGTTGGCAGTACCACCACAAGGAACAAAAGCGACGCTTGTTCCATTTTGATTTCCAGCAAAACTGCTAGAAGCAGTACCATTGTTTGCAGCATTATAAGCTGCTAGGTCAAATTCTACTCTTACTTCTCCTGTACAGCCAGGAATATTAAGTGAGTAGTTACCATTGGCATCTGTCGTTGCAGTCGCAGTATTGCCATTTTCGTCGGTTCCAGTGACGGTAAAGCCGAAGGCTCCAGCGTCACCCGCATCTTGAGATCCACTAAAGTTAAAATCAAGGTATACTGTCCCATCTTGCGCCCTTGAGTCCAAGGAAGCAAACAAGGCAAACAGACAAGCCATGATTACTGTGGAATTTTTTAGGTAACGTGCGTGTAAAGTAATACACGTACTCAACCTTTGAAGAAGGTTGTAGTTGTCATTCATAATTTAGCCTACAATTTATTTAAGTAATTAGTTTTATTTTATGCTTATAGTGTAATAGTTAAGTTTATGTTATATTATTGGTACTTAGTGTACGTTGTCAAACAAATAAAGACACCATACAAATGCATTGCAAGTGTGTGGACTATTTAATTGTTATCTAATAAACTCTATTTTACTTTCCTGGTCTTGGAGGGGAGTTAAGACCATTGTGTTGACAGTTAAACTTGGCGGCTAATGTGGAATTAAAATGTAGTAAGTATCTGAATTGTTCTCCATAATTAGTATGTTTAAGATACTACCACTTTTGATCACTTATTTCAACTACGAGACTTGCATCACTGATC
>JAHDIA010000669.1 GCA_020631035.1 Chitinophagales bacterium
AGCTTGACATGCTTACAAACAAAAAGCAATCCTGTCAATTCCAGTCAGCCCCTTGAGTGTTTATGTGTGTGCCATCTGCACACTCGTAAAAAGAAGAATGCAAAGATGCGGAAAAAAGTTCCAAGCTTGAAATTTTTTTTAAAAATTTATTTTCCAAGATTACTTGACGCCTCTACTCCCATCTATCCAAGTATCCCACAAACGCAAGGCACGCATGCCTCGTTCTAGTTTGAATTTCTCAATGATTTTGTTGACATCCTCCCTCGTATGGCGTGTGGGTTGAAAATCTACATCATTGGCGATTTGCCAAGTAAGCCAGCCCGTTACAGCCGTATTTTCCTTGAGATTTTGCACATTGACTTTGTCGTAGGTGTCTGATTCTGAATGATAGTCAGAGCAATAGTTGTAAACATCGTGTTTGCCAACCAAATTGGGGACGCCTTGTGCCAGAAAATCGTAATTGTCTGTTCCAATAATAGGGTCTGGGATGTTCATAAATGGTCCAAGCGAATCAATGGGAGCCAGCCATCTTTTGAGAATTGGCCCCAACTCCTTGCGACCATTGACAAAAAAGCCATCTATTTTTCCACTGCCAATGTCTACTGTGATTTTCATTTTGATTTGATCCAATTCTTCTTTGTGTTGCTGTGTATATGCCCAAGAGCCCAACATTCCCTGTTCCTCTCCATTCCAAAGCACAAAACGAATGCTGCGTTTGGGTTGTAAACCAAGTGCTTTGATTTGTCGGGCAATGTCAATCATCATCGTCACATTGCAGCCGTTGTCGTTGGCACCAGTACCCAAACCCCAACTGTCCAGATGTGCGCCAATGAGCACAATTTCATCTTTGAGTGTACCCCCAGGAATTTCAGCAACTACATTGTAAGAGTTATAGGCACCTTCGTCTACCAAGTCCAAATCGAGATTGAGTGTCAATTTCTTGCCTCGTTCCAACAAGCGTTTGCATCGGGTGGCGTCGTCTCTTGCCATCACAATCATCGGCATATCGTTTTCGATTCCGTAGGAAGTCAAATGTCGATACAACAATTTTTTTTCCCGACTAGACATATAAACCACACCAGCCGCCCCATACTTTTTAGCGTTCGACTCAATTTCGATGGCATTGATGTATTCCAAAAACAACTCAGTCAAATTACTCATTACGATGGTTTCAATCAACACGAAATTGCCTTCGACCTCTTCTCTGATTTTTTCAAAATCTGCCTCCATGCCCATTCCACCAAAAACCAAATCTGCCTTCAAACCTCCTTCAGGTGTACCAGTCGAGAATGCCCTACAAGCGATTTTGGGATGCCAATTGGACGCTCCTGTAATGCTTGCTTGTGCGGACTTTTCTGCCCATTTACGAGGCATTTCAAAAGGCTCTTTCCAAGCTTTAATACCTGCTTCTTCAAACTGTTTCAAACCCCATTCAACCGATTGCTCATTGGGTTCGGTTCCAGTGACCCGACCACCCATTTGATCGCATAATATATGTAGGTCTTCAAGTATAGGTGTTTTACCCAGTAAATTTCCTAGGAGCTTTTCTCCATCTGTTTGGGCAGTGAGCATAGCGGGGAAAATCAATAAAAATAGCCAGTTTGTTAATCTTTTCATTCAAGTAAGATACGAAAAAAACTTGGTTCTTTGACAATTTTTGGAGAGTGGTTCTTGAACAAATAGTAGGGAGCCGCAGGCGACTGAATAGCTTGTTTAAGAACTATCTCTCTTCTTCAAAAATTGTCAAAGAACGAAAAACCTTTATATTTGCAACATATTAATTGTTCAAAATGGTGTTAAAAGATATATACATAAACCCACTAACCGATTTTGGTTTTAAGAAACTCTTTGGTACAGAACCCAATAAAGATTTGTTAATAGATTTTTTGAATCAGTTGCTTCCTCAGGATAAGTCCATCAAAACTCTAAGTTATACAAAAAATGAACATTTAGGTCGTTCAGATTTGGATAGAAAAGCAATTTTTGATTTGTATTGTGAAAGTGAGAAAGGAGAAAAGTTTATAGTTGAAATACAAAAAGCCAAACAAAACTATTTTAAAGATAGAAGTATTTATTATTCTTCATTTCCTATTCAAGAACAAGCCAAAAGAGGGGAGTGGAACTTCAAATTAACAGATGTGTTTACAATTGGAATATTGGATTTTATATTTGAAGATCATTTGAATGAAGCCGAATTTATCCATAGGGTCAAACTCAAAGACCAAAACTGTCAAGTCTTTTATGACAAGCTAACATATATTTATATTGAACTACCAAAATTCAAGAAAAGAGAAACAGAACTTCAAACACGATTTGAAAAGTGGCTTTATGTTTTAAAGCATTTGGCAGAATTACAAAACAGACCTCCAGCCTTGCAAGAGAAAATCTTTGAAAAATTATTTGAAGCAGCCAAAATTGCCAAATTTAGCAAGCAAGAAAGAGTCCAATACGAAAATAGTTTGAAGTATTATAGGGACTTGAATAATGTAGTTAATACTTCAAGGCAAGAAGGACGAGAAGAAGGACGAGAAGAAGGACGAGAAGAAGGACGAGAAGAAGGACGACTAGAAGGACGACTAGAAGGACGACTAGAAGTTATTCTGAATGGTTTGAGAGAGGGGGTGCCTATTCCTATGCTTTCAAAATTAACAGGCTTGAGCGAAGCCGAAATAGAACAGATGAAAAAGGATAAACTTTAATTCTTAAATAGAAACATTCTGTTCAAAAAACAAGAGAAAAGAGCCTTCGAAGCCTAAACAGAAACATTGTGTGCTTTGTCTGCGTTTTTATAGCTAGAAATAAAGCTGTAAATTCGCAGAAAATTAAGTATAAGGTAACTTGGAAGCAAAAAAACAACTACATTCAACTTTTTCAATAGATTGCGTCATTTTTGGATTTGATGGTGAACGCATTAAGGTATTGCTCATTGAACGGGGAGAAGAACCGTACAAAAATTTTATTGCAGTACCTGGAGATTTAGTGGAAGAAAATGAAGATTTAGAACCTGCTGCCAATCGGATTCTCAAGAGCTTGACAGGTCTAGAAGATATTTTTATGGAGCAATTGTATACCTTTGGTAAGGTCGACCGACATCCCTTGGGTAGAATCATTACAGTGGCATACTATGCTTTGGTCAATATTGATACATTTAATCCCAAAGCTTCTTCTTTTGCTCGAAAAATTGATTGGTGGGCAATTGACGAGCTTCCTGAATTGGCGTTTGACCACAATGCAATTTTGGCAAAAGCCATTGAACGTTTGCGCTGGATGGCAAATATGCAACCAATCGGATTGGAGTTGCTGCCCGAAAAATTTACCCTAAGCCAACTCCGAAGATTGTATGAAGCCATTTTAGGAATAGAACTAGACAAGCGGAATTTTAGACGCAAGATTACCAAAATGGACTTCTTGATTCCCTTAGACGAAAAACAAATCAATGTCGCCCACAAAGCAGCCCGCTACTACAGTTTTAATAAGGAAAAATATGCCCAATTAAAAGAAGAGGGCAAAGCATTTTAACTTTAAAAAGTCTCTCAATCTATAGCTTATTGTGAGTATTGTTGTCATTTTTATGAGCGACTCTCCCCGTTTCAGACTCGCTACTGCTGGTTTACTCTAGATGTTCAGTTGG
>JAHDIA010000670.1 GCA_020631035.1 Chitinophagales bacterium
ATATTGCGTATATCTGTCCTCTTGCTCATTTATTTTGTTTAGTTTAGTGTAAAAGTAGTCAATAAACTACCCAAAAACAAAGTAGAGAATTCATCATATATATAATGTGATTTCAATATGTTTCCTATGAATCATTATACTCAATCATTTTTGGAAAATATTCTAAACAGTATTCCAGATCCTGTTTTTGTAAAAGATGAGCAGCACATCTGGATTATGATGAATGATGCTTTTGCTAAATTTCTAGGGCATCCTATGGAAAAATTAATTGGCAAATCTGATTTTGATTTTTTTCCTGAAGAGGAAGCCAGAGTTTTTTGGGAAAAAGATGAACAAGTTTTTCAAACAGAAAAAGAAAACATCAATGAAGAATCTTTTACGGATTCTAATAAAGTGGTACACATTATTTCTACTAGAAAACAAATTGTAAAGGATGAGAATGGTAAGAAATTTTTGGTGGGAATTATTCATGATATTACTGAGAAAAAACAAGCATTGGAAAAATATCAACAAAGCAATGCAATGCTTGCCAATTATGCACATATGGTCTCCCATGAATTAAAATCTCCAATACGAACGATTATCAGTTTTTCCAATTTGTTAAAAGAGTCAGCACAAGATGGTTTAGATGAGTCTTCGCAGGAATACCTTCATTTTATTGTCCAGGCAGCTACTACAATGAATACCTTGACCCACAATTTATTGCAGTTTTCTAAAATCAATTCACAGAAACTAGAAATAAAAAAAATTGACATCCATCAATTGATTCAAGACGTTAGTGAAGAGCTAAAATTAACCTATCCCAATCAAGTATATAACATTGATTTAAATTTGTCGACTCTTCCTAGTACACTATATGCTGACCCAGTATTACTCAAGCAGCTTTTTCAAAATCTACTTTACAATGCTATTAAGTTTAAATCGGACAAACGTTCTTTGCAAATTGATATTTTAGGCAAAGCAATGTCTGATGTTTATTTGTTTACAATAAGAGACAATGGCATTGGTATATCCGAACAATACTTGACTCAAATATTTGGTATGTTTAAGAGGTTACACAACAATTCTGATTATGAGGGCTCAGGAATTGGGCTGGCAATATGTAACCTAATTGTCAATCATCACAAGGGGGAAATATGGGTAGAGTCAGAAATAGATAAAGGAAGTCAATTTAAATTTACTATTTCCAATTCTTTGGCTTAAATTTGTTTGAATATAATAGCTCTTTATGCCTTACAAGAACATACAATTATAGGATGACCTACCTTTTTAAAGATGAGCTAAATACGATATGAGAAATTTATTCCTATACACATTGCTACTACCGATATTCTTATTGCTAAGTCAAACCAACTTGTTCAGCCAAGCTCCCAAGGACAGTCTAGACTTGTCTTTTCCCAAAATCGAAAGGTATGGAGCAACTAGGCAACAAATTTCGCTTCGTATTGGTATGGGGTATCAAAAAGCATTTCATTCAGAACTGGGATTGGCCTACCACAAATGCAATTATGGCGAACTTGGTTGGTTTTCTAGTGCAGTCTACTTATCAAGTGAGCGCATTCATCTCAAAGATACGCCTATTTATGCTGTAAAAATGGGCTATGAAGTCAATCCAATGATTTTAAATTTGGGAATTGAGGTAAAATACCAAAGCGATTTTGAAACAATTGATTGGGTGTTTTCTCCTAAAATTGGTCTATGATACTTGAATAGTTTGTTACATAAAACAAATGCCCCATACAATTAATGTACAGGGCATTTTCCCATGGAACTAAAATTAAATTAAACTACTAGATTATGCTATGTTTACTCTCTCATTAAATTTCATCAAAAGCAAGCTCAGCTTGCTGAGGCTTACATTATACGATAGGTGATATTCGGTAGTTTGCGTATAGAACCATCTGGCCCTTCTACTTTAATATCCTCAAAATAAAACACATCTCCTACGGCTGCTTCTTTAATGTATCGTTTGGTTTTATCGTTAAAACTGCCCCCTATATTGCTGGTAGAGACCAAGTCGGGATTGCGCTTTCTACTGACCATCATATTGAAACCCTTGATCTTAAATCTGGCATCAAAAACAAAATCTTTTAATTCTGGATACATTCCCTTTTGCGCTTTAAATTCACCTGTTTTCATTGCACATCCAGAACAGTGACCAATCTTAGCAACTGGTGATGGCACCCGCTTGGTTCTAAATGGAATGCTATATGATTTAAATTCGCCCCGCTCGGAAGTTCCACTGACTTCAATCGACACATCTCCTTTTTGGCGTACATTGACAGTGTAGTTGCCAGTGCCACTCGCTTTTTGCACCTCACCATCTCCTTTGAGTTTGACAGTTACCAAATCATCCTTCATTCCAATAATGCCAGCAGTGATTGGGTTTTCCAATCCTATATAAAACACATTCATTTTAGTTGGCGAAACCATAGGTGCAAAATTGGGTGGTGGGACTACTTCATAACTAATACTTTGTTTTTTCTCTTTAATTGCTCCATGTCCATCTTTGAATACAGCACTGGCATTGATGTTAAATGTTCCAGCCGAATTCGCAGTAGCATCAAAAACAACCTTGCCTTTTTCATTGACCTCGTAAGAACGGCCATTGATTTTAATTTTAGGACGACTCATTGAGCTAGAAGCTGCTAGAAATACATCTGCTTCCACCTTGTCTCCTTGTACAAATTTGGTAGCATTGGGAACAATTTTTAATTCAAACTGGTCAAAAGGAATCTCATCTTTATTGACTTTGTTTTTGAGTTTCTTAACCGCAGCGGCAGCAGTAGATTTAGAATCATTTTTAAATTTATTCAACAATGTTTCTACCGCAATCAAAGGCATTTGATTAAAATTAAATACATCCCAAGCTTGTCCATCTTCTGTTTCATTCAAGACCAGCAACATTTCATTTTCAAACTGACTTTGGTCTGTTGCTTTAAAAATGCTGTCTTGCCCAAGCATCTGGGGTTCAAAAATATTTAAGTAGGCTTGACGGGCGGCTTCAATTTTTTCTTGTAATATTTTTCCTTTCCCTGCTTCAATCATAATTTTTGTAGTAGCTTGTCGGTCATCTAAATTTAAAGGTAGACCATCTTCCCATTCTTCTTCGGGAGCAACAGAGGTTTTTAGTTCTTTTTGCAATTCACTGATCCAAGTATTCAAATCCTCATAGATTTTTTCCACCTCTGGGATTTTTTCTTCATAAATTTTTTTTGTTTGATTTTTCTTGACAGCTCCTTTCAAGCTTTGAATGTTTTCTGTCAGTTGAGCATCTATGGAATGGGCATTCAAGACCAATCCTTTGTTTAATTGTTTAAAAGCTCCAATCACTTCATTGGAAACATTTAGAGCCAGTAGCGCAATCAGTACCAAATACATGATATTGATCATCTGCTGTCGAGGGCTTTTCGGCATTGACATAGGCAAGTAGGTTTTTGATTTTACAAACAGCCTCTAAACGTTAATCAAAACCTGAAAAATTGCTTAACTTTTAAATTTAACTTTTGATAAATTGAGTTTCAAGTCTATTTTACAAAGTTGTGTTAATTAACATTTTTCGGATGTGTTAATTAACATTTTTCACACAATAATTGATTGTTTTATTTGGGCGGACAATTCCCGCTAT
>JAHDIA010000671.1 GCA_020631035.1 Chitinophagales bacterium
TTTGAAATTGATGCGAACAAAGATGTTTTTGTTTTTCAATTTCACCATGCCATTTTGGATGGTTGGAGTGTCGCTTCTTTCAATACAGAGTTGTTTCAAGTGTATCTACAACTACAACAAAATCCAAGCTACCAACCTCCCAAACTAAAATCTACATTTAAGGATGCTATTGTAGAAGAGATTACAGAGAAAAAAAATCAAGCAACACTGGATTACTGGCAAACAGATTTAGAAGGATTCAAACGCCTGGATATTTTTACTGCGGAGTCGGTTACACAAACATATCTGAAAACTTACCCCAAAAGCTATCTAGAGCAACTACAAGAGTTGAGTAAGAAAGATGGAATAGGATTGCAAACAATTTTCTTTGGAGCGTTTTGTTATGCCCTCAAAATGTTGAGTTATCAAGAAGACATATTACTTGGTCTGGTATCCAATAACCGCCCCACAGTCGAAGATGGAGATAAAATATTGGGCTGCTTTTTGAATACACTTCCCTTTAGATTTGATTTAAGTGCGTATAGAAATGAAAATTGGCAAGCCTATTTCCAAGTAATAGAAGAAAAGCTCCGCATCCTTAAAACGAAGGGAAGACTCACCCTTTTAGAAATAGCGAAATTAGCAGAAGAACAAGTAGGCGAAGAAAATCCATTTTTTGATGTAATGTTCAACTATGTAGATTTTCACATCTACAACAATTTGGGAAGTGCCTCCGAAGTAGATGCCAAACTAAACCTTGAATCTTTTGAGAAAACCAACACAGCCCTAGATTTGAATGTTTCTACGACCATAGGAGAAGTTGGATTCTTATACAAATTAGATAAAACTCTAAAAGTACCCGTCTCTCTAGAAAAATTACACCAATATGTAGAAAAAGTAATTGGATTCTATATTGAAGAAGGAGGACAAAATACAATAAACTGTCCTCTCTTGTCTCCAGCAGATACAGCGATTTTAGAAGGCTTCAATGACACAGTCATAGCTTACGAACAAGACAAAACGATTTTAGATTTATACCAAGATCAGTTGTCAAAACGTCCTTATGCCATAGCCATAAAATATGAAGACAATCTAGTCAGTTTTTCGGAACTAGAAGAGTTTTCCAATAAAGTTGCCTCTTATTTACTAGAAGAATACCAAGTGAATCCCAATGAGTTGGTTGGCATCCAATTAGAACGTAGTGAATGGATGTTGATTTGTATTTTGGGTATCTTAAAAGTAGGAGGTGCTTATGTACCCATAGATACCCACTACCCAGCCGAACGGGTGAGTTACATCCAAAAAGACAGTGGCTATAAAGTGTGTATCAATGCCGAAGTCTTATCTGATATTCAATCTAAATTATCTGAGTTAAATGCAAAACCAAACTTACCCAAAGTAAATCCAGAGACTTATGCCTATGCGATCTATACTTCAGGATCAACAGGTAATCCCAAGGGAGTGGTCAACAATCACGCTGGATTATACAATCGTCTTTTGTGGATGCGAGATGATTTACAGATAAGCGAACAAGATATTTTACTACAAAAAACACCCTACACTTTTGATGTATCGGTCTGGGAGTTGACAATGCCTTTGATTACAGGCAGTCAATTGGTATTTGCCAAGCCAGAAGGACACAAAGACCCTTATTACCTACAAAACTTGATTAAAAAAGAAGGTGTCAATGTAATGCACTTTGTTCCTTCAATGCTAGGGGCATTTCTAGGCGAATTGGAGTCAGAAAAATGTAAAAGTCTCAAACACATCGTTTGTAGTGGAGAGGCATTGCCAATGCGAATGGTAGAAGAGTTTAGAGTGGGTTTGCCTTGGGCAAAGATCCACAATCTATACGGACCAACTGAAGCGGCAATAGATGTGACCTCAATAGATTTAACAGCGGTAGATTTAGACAAAGATGGAGTGACGATAGGTTATCCAGTAGCGAATACCCAAATCTACATCGTCAATCCCTCAATGCAATTACAAGAAGTTGGGGTAGCGGGAGAGTTGTTGATAGGGGGAATACAAGTCTCCCAAGGCTACCTCAACCGCCCTGACCTCAATGCAGCAAAGTTCATCCCAAATCCTTTTGGAGAGGGTAGGGTATACCGCACTGGTGACTTAGCCAAGTGGCTGCCCGATGGCAATATTGTCTTCTTAGGTCGAATGGACAATCAAGTAAAGATACGAGGTAATCGAATAGAGCTAGGAGAAATCGAAACCGCCCTAGACGAAATGGAGATGATTGGACAAAGTGTGGTCTTGGTCAAAGAAGATGAAGAAGGCAACAAACGCCTGGTGGCTTATGTTCTCCGTAAAGAAGGCTATGACAAAGATGCAGTCTATACTTATTTGAGCAATAAGTTACCCGACTATATGGTTCCTTCCTTTATCATAGATTTAGAAGAGTTTCCCACCACAACCAATGGTAAGCTAAACCGCAAGGCATTGCCAGAAGTAGGGATGGATATGGTAAAAGGCTCAGAATATGAAGCTCCAAGAAATGAAGTGGAGGAAAAACTAGTAACTATATGGGAGAATATTTTAAAGCGAGAAAAGATAGGAGTAAATGACAATTTCTTCCAAATCGGAGGGGACTCAATCATTTCGATTCGTACAGTCAGCCGTATCAACAAACTATTTGAGACAGACATCAAAGTAGGAGACTTATATGAACAAAAGACAATAGCCAATTTGTCTGAACTGATAGAGCAGGGGAGTGAAGGATTGGAAGAGAAGAGACGTGAATTGGCAGCAATTGAGACTCAGGTCAATGACTTAAAATCAAAGGTGCTTTCTAGCCATCCAACTCCAGACTTGATAGCAGATGTTTACCCAATGGGTGACATTCAAAAAGGAATGGTCTTACTCTCCTTGGTCAACCCAGAGATGGCGGTTTACCACGATCAGTTTTTGTATCAAGTCCCAAAGGTAGAACTAAAGTATTTTGAACAAGCCTTAGATTTAATGCTTGCAAAGCACGGAAGTTTACGTACCTCTTTTGATTTAGAAAACTATGATGAGGAAGTACAAATCGTTCATCAATCAGTTGATTACAAAATCTATGAGACAGACATCAGTGATTTACCAAAGCTAAAACAAGAACAATACATCAAGGACTATTTATCACTTGAACGGAAAGAACCTTTTGATGTAAGACAAGGACCTTTGTGGCGAGCAGCGATATTCCATATATCAGATCAAAGCAGCATCTTTTTGATGCAATTCCATCATGCTATTTTGGATGGGTGGAGTTTAGCTTCTTTCAATACAGAGCTATTCAATACTTATCTAGCAATACAAGAAAATCCAGGTTATCAATTAGAACCATTAGCAGTCAGTGGCAAAACAGCCATCATAGAAGAATTGTATGAAAAGACAAATCAAAGCAATATAGCATATTGGCAACAAGAACTAAGTGACTATAAAAGATTTGATGTCTTTTCCAATAAAGTGCAACAGAGCAAATACCAAAAAGAGTATGACCAGACTTTCGTCAACCAACTAAATGAACAAGCACAAAAAGATGGAGTGCAACTAAAAACTGTTCTTTTTGGTTCTGTAATATATGCATTAAATGTACTGAGCATAGAAGATGACCTCACACTTGGTTTGGTTTCCAACAACCGTCCTTTGGTTGAA
>JAHDIA010000672.1:0-1790 GCA_020631035.1 Chitinophagales bacterium
TCCACAATAATACCCAGAACTTGGCAAATGTCCTAGTGGGAACATTTTTAAACTCCAATGCAGCTTTAAATGTTTAAGTGCAGTATCACTTAAAGTATGGAGTAATCCAATGGTTCGGCAATCCGATTTGTAGCTTGGTGAAAGTTGCAAACTTTCATGACTTTGGATTTAAACTCGGAAGCTTAAATCTACTTCTTTGCAAATGGACAAACCCTAAAATACAATCTTTTTTTCTTTTATGGGACGGAACGCTTGGGGGCTTTCGTGGGTGGGGGACTCCCCGCTATTCACTGCTATGGCTTTTGGGGGAATATTTCGATTCACTGCCACGCAAGAGTACAGACAAGGCATGCCTTGTCTCTACGAACCACGTACATACCGCTACGAATGTTCCGCCATATCCGTTGCTATCGGGCGTATTTGGCATGTTCATTGCTGCGTCGTTTCTATACGTAATCCTTCATCCAACTCCCAACTCGAAAGAATAATAGAAGTCGATGGCTCCCCATAAAAAATCAATTTGTCAATCACTTCTTCTAGGTGAGAGCTGTCTCTTAAATGAAGTTTCATCTTGGATTTTCAGAAAATGGGAGTACGCCATTTGAAAGATTGATTGGACACAATCTTGGTATTTTGAAAAATTGGGTAAATTTGGAGGAATCTGTTTTTCAAGATGCTACACTGGGTCCAGATTTATTGGAACAGATTAGACGGACCTTGGCATTTGGGAATGGCTGTGAGTATTGTATGGTCAAAGGGGGGAGACCCAATTTGAATAAGGCAAATCAAAGAGAACAATTGGCAACCGCTTTTGCAGAATTGTATTTCTTAGACCACAAATCTATTACACAAGAACATTTCAAAATTTTGAGTGAAGTATTTAGCGAAGCGGAGATTTCGGAACTTTGTTCTTTTGTCAGTTTTGTTTCTGCTTCTCAAAAGTTGGGACGGATTTACAATTTGACTGAAGAGTTTCAAGAAACGGCTGTTGTTAAAATGGCTGAATTGGTAGAAGGATAAAAATTAAGTTATTATGCTAGAAATAAGATTGAATTGCGAGAACTGTGACAAAGCATTGTTGCCAGATAGTGAAGAGGCAAGGATTTGTACCTTCGAGTGTACTTTTTGTAAAGATTGTGTTGAGCATATCTTGCACAATGTTTGTCCGAACTGTGGAGGGGGATTTGAGAAGCGACCCGTTCGCCCAAAGAAACATTTGCCTAAGTATCCTCCAAGAAAAGACAAGGTATTGAAAGCCGTTGATATGGAGAAATTTGGCAAATTGCTTTTGTTGTACAAAGATGTAAAACCGAGTGATAGATGAAAGAATGTTAGTGCTATGTCAGTTTCAATATTGACATAGCACTGGTTCTAGGAAAAGATGAGTATATTGGGCTATGTCGCTGGATCAAATTTTTGAATTGTGCAATGCCTTGTCTATGCTCTCTTGGGGCTTTTTGATTTTACTGCCTCGGTGGAAGTGGACTGTTAAGCTGGTCATTGGGGTGTCAGTTGCTTTATTGGCGGTTTTGTATGTTGGACTGACCCTACAAAGTTTTGATTTTGGCAATTTGGAAAACTTTGGGAGTTTGGTTGGGGTAATGGAATTGTTTACCCAAAGAGAAGCGGTTTTGATTGGCTGGATACATTTTCTTGCCTTTGATTTGATGGTCGGTTGTTTTATCGTTAGGGATGCGCAGAAAAATAAGATTGGGCACCTTTGGACAATTCCTTGTTTGTTGTTTACGTTTTTGTTGGGACCTACGGGTTTGCTGTTGTATTTGTTGTTG